>JASFIY010000525.1:0-3001 GCA_050122415.1 Desulfobacteraceae bacterium | reverse complement strand
AGGCGGGCATGCAGGAGATTCAACCCGGGGTGCGCTACAGCGTCCCGTTCGGCTTCTTTTCCAGGGCGCTGCGGCGCGAAGCCCTGCAGGATTCGGCCCCTTTTCTCTACTGGCTGACCCACGGCACCCGTTTTCCGGCACGCGCCCACCAGGAGTGGCTGCAGAATGTCTACCTGGACAATCAGATCGCCCGCAACAAGTTCTGCCTGCCCTCGACGGTGGCCGAACTGGACGGCCAGCCGGTGGACCTGAAGGCCCTGGTGGCCGCGGGGGTGTCCACCTTCGATTACCGCGGCCTGCGGGACCCCATCACCCCCTCCGGGTCGTGCCTGAACGCCATCCTGGACCACGACCAGTCCTGCGGCCTACATACCGCCACCCGTTCGGGCCTCAACCGCACCATCGAGAAAAACATCGGCCACATTTTCGTGGTCAGCCGCCAGCTGCTGGCGGAATATCTGGAAATGGTGAAGGCGTTTTATCGCGAAGCCCCGGCGGGCTGACCCGGGCCGCCGCGCCAGCCCCGCTGGCCAGGGGTCCCAGGGCTCCGAAAGCAAGCTCGCCGCAACGCGGCATCAGGCTCCCCCAAATTAGGGGGCGAATCAATTAAAATCTCTTATAGTCTTAATCCCACTCCATCTTTATCGCCAGAAAAAATTTGTGCGTTGCACAATTTTTACTTGACAGGGGCTCCGCGGGGGTCTATAGTGCTGTGGAAAACAAGGCGGATTTTGCCAGGAAAACCGACCGCCCCGATTACAACCCATCGCACAGGAGAAGACAACCCATGCAACCCACAGATTTCGCCAAACAGATCGTCGATTATCAGAAAGTCACCTTCAACAGCACGTTCAACACCCTCGCCAGATTGCAGGATCAAAGCGAGAATCTCACCGCCAACTTTCTTGAAAAAACCCTGGGCCTGCCCAAGGAAAGCCGGGAAGCCTACAGCCAGTGGGTGTCCGCCTGCAAAAAAGGCCGCGAGGAGATCAAAAACACAATCGACAAAAATTTCAGCACCATCGAGGGGTTTTTCGCCCCGGCCAAAACGGCCGCTGAAAAAAGCTGAGGCGGGCACCACAAGACACTCGTGGTGGGCACCGCTGGATTTTGGTTCGCCGCAAGTCCCGGCCGCCGGACCCAACCCAAGCCGGCGGCTGGCATGCGTCCAACAATTTTAAAAAACCAGCCCGGGGGTGATTGTTGCTGGCCGATGGCCGCCCCCACAAACCCAATCAAAGGAGGAGAAACCATGGATCAAAAACAAATTCTCAAGCAGATGATCGATTTCAACAAAGCCACTTTCGACAACACCTTCAACGCCATGGTGATGCTTCAGGAGCAGGCCGAGCGGGCCGCCAACACGCTGCTGGAGCAGGCCAACTGGCTGCCGGAAGATGGCAAGAAGGCCATCAACGAGTGGGTCAAGGCCTACAAGAAGGGACGTGAGGATTTCAAAAAAGTGGTGGACGAAAACTTTCAGAAGGTGGAATCTTTTTTTTCCGGAACCAAATAAGGCCTGCGGCAGGTTAAAGGCTTCCCACCGGCGATGATTGCGCCGAGCGGAGCTTTAGCCCACCCGACCACCCGCAGGCGTCCCGCAGCGGCAACCTGCCTGCCGCTGCGGGACGCCCATCGCCAAAGCTGTTTTCACGCACCTCAACATCCAACGCCCGAGTCCGCCGGCAAACCTGGCGTGCGGGCCAACCGCAGCCGCTGCAGCCCGCTACCGGTGGGCTGCAGGCCGCGCCGGGAATCCCCCCGGCCCCAAGGAGAGTCTCATGTCACCCCAAGCGCCCTTCACCTGGGAATCATTTTTCCGGGAGCCTTGCCTGCCGAATTTCGACCTGACGGACATGGAGGAAATCATTTCCCATGGACTCAGCGGGTTCGAAACATTTTCCACGCTCCTGGAAAAAGGCCTGGTCCTCACCCCCTGGTCCACCAGCGACGACTACATGCGCCTCTATCGGGATTTCTACGAATTCTTTCAGCGCGGCACCGCCGGCTACCTGGAGCTTTTCGGCTGGGTTCCCAAAAACGACTACGAGACCCTGACGGTCCGCTGTCGTGAACTGGAAAACCAGGCCGAAGCCTTCAAAACCATGGCCGCCGACAAGGACCGCGAGCTCAAGGCCCAGAAGCGCACCATCACCCGGTTGAACGAGACGCTTGCCGGTCAAAAAGCGAAGCTGGCCGAACAGAAAAAGGAGTTGACGCTTCAGCAGAAGGCGATCGCCAAGCTGGAGGCCAATGCCGCCAAGCCGGCCAAGCCCTGACCCGCAGCCACCCGGGGGGAGGATCTAAATGGACCGACATTTTCTGGAATTCTGGGGAAATTTTCTGATCAACGCCGCCAAGGGACAGCAGCAGTTCGATGAGCTGACCCAGTGGATGCACCAGGGTTTCAAGGGTTTTGAAGACCTTACGGTCATGTTTCGCAAGGCTTACGGCCTGGAAAAACCGGAGAGCACGCCGGAGCCGGAATATCAGCAGAACTGGCACAAGGCGACCCGCGAGTTCAGGGAATCATTGAATGCCTATTTTTCCCTGCTGGGGGTCATCCCGCTGAGCGAACACCTGGCGCTGTTGGAAAAATACGAGGCGCTGAAAAAGGAAAACGCCGAACAGCTCGAGACCATTCAGCGCCTGCGGGATCTTCTGGGCCAACGGGATTCCGGCCAGACGGCCGTGGTGGAAAACTTCAAGGAGTTGGTCAGCCGCCAGAACGAACAGTTCCAAAAATTGATGGACAGCTTCGGCAGCTACGCCAAGGAGGCGTCGGGGGGCGCTAAAAAGCCCGCCAAGAAATAGCCGTCCCATCAGCTGCAGACCGCCCACCGGACAAAACCCCGGGTGCCGGACCCGCCCTTTCCGGTGCGGGTCCGGCACCCGGGGTTTTGGTGTTATTGGCGGGGCGAAGGTTCAGCCCTCAGGGTCGCGGCAAAAAACAATTCCACAATATGGCGAAGGATTTTGGTTCGTCATCAAGGCACATCCG
>JASFIY010000524.1:0-3004 GCA_050122415.1 Desulfobacteraceae bacterium | reverse complement strand
CCAGCTCCAGCAGGTCCGGGAGACGACCGGCCAGCGCCGCCGCCTGCACCTGGCCGTTGTAGGCGCCCTCGGGGATGAAGGTGAGGCGCACCCGAACGCCGGTGTTGGCCGCCTCGAAACGGCGCAGCTGCACCTCCAGGGTGGCGCGCTCCGCCTCGCGACCAGCGTGCGCCCAGAGGGTAAGCTCACGTTCCGCGGCGACGTCGCGCCGTTCCGCACACCCGCCGACCGCAAACAGCGCGACCGCCGCCGCCGCCAATAAAAGCCACCTGCCCATGGGCCATCTCATTCCGGCACCCGCTGGGTGATTCTCTCAGCCGGGTGTTTGTTCACACCAGATTTCAGTCGATCCAGTCCGACGCACCGGCCTGAATTTTTCTCGAAGGATAATGCGGCCTTCACTGGCGGGAATGGCGCGTAACGGAATTCCCGTCCAAGCGGTCGGAATGGTTAGCCATCGTTCGCTTTTTCTTCGTTTGGAACAACTTCTTTGACAGAAGCTTCCTTGGTGAACATATCCGTGCGGTTCCACCAAACAATAAGGGATGCGGCAACAAGCAGCAGGTAGGTGTCGTAGGGCTGCGCGTCCGGAAAGATCGGGTTCATCAGCGAAAAGTGGAAGAACGCCGACAGCAGTATGCTGCCATGCGACCTATTGAACAGTGCAGTTGCGATGACGCTTATCGCCAAGCATCCAGAAAAGAACGCCATGAAAGACCACCCGCTCTGCTGGGTTCCGCTCAAGAGAAAGGCTGGCAAATGCCACAGCCCCCATATGACGCCAAGAATCAGCCCGGCCCAGATTGGAACGAACTTCCTCTGCAAGAGGGGAAGCGCAAGACCCCGCCAACCGAACTCCTCGACCGGGCCTTTGATGGCGGCCAGAAACAACCCGGCGAGTAGATCCTCAAAGGACGCAAATGGAAACGGATCATCCAAAAGGTTCCCTCTGAGCGCCGAGCCGCCAATAAAGATCATCGGAATTCCAATGATCAAAAAAGCATACCAGGCCGCACCGCAGCGCCAGCGCAACGCCCGTCCGGAAAAACGCCGCAAGCTCGACAGGCCGCCCTCGCGGGCAACAAGCGTGAAGGCTGCGATTGCAGGCGCATACACGGCAAGGAAGAAGAGCGGATGGTTGCCGGTGATCTGGCCAAACATGGTTCCCATGTGTTCCGGGAGAAGGATGTACAGCCCAAGAATACCCCACGCCAGGCCGAACGAGATCAAAAGAAAGGGGGTAAATGAACTAAACGGTACCCGGTATGCTTTGGGCACGGAGGTTTGCAGAGGCATATTCTTGATCTTATACGCTTAACGGCGGGCATCTGGCGCGGACTTTTGGAAGTCCGCGGGGTGCCTTCTTTTCAATATTGACAGTTCCGTAAAAAGGCCTCTTTCTGCGTTGCGCTGCATCTCGAAGTCGCTGCGGCGGACATAAGGACGCCTCACGCCACTGAGATTTGCGCGCCGTAAATTGAACTTTTTTCGAAACCGTCTGGTTTTTGACTTTATACTGCTTCATCAAGCTTTACATCAGAAAAACCTATCTTCTCCCCACCGGTAAAATATAAAGCGGGATTTCATTTTTGGGGATGTCGAGGCTTTTCTGCACGTTGCCGTCGTTGAAAGCGCCGATCGGAACACTTCCCAAACCAAGTGCAACCGCTTGCAGGAAGACATTTTGAGCAATATGTCCTGCTTCCATATGCACATACCGAATGCCGCGGTCGCCGTAACGCTGTGTGGTGCGTTCGTAAATACCCGTCAGGACAATGTTTAGGGCGCCATTGGTGATGCTGGACTGCCCCAATGCGCTTTCGGAGAGTTTAGCTCTGAAATCTCCCTCACGCCGAAGCATCAAACGGTGATGAGGACATTCATATCGGTAGATGCCGGCAGTCAGGCCGGTGACATCTCCCGCAACCAAATATACCTCGAACGGGAAAGTTGCGCCGGCCGATGGCGCGGTACGGTAGCCGCGCGACTTGTCGGTGACACCCTGAGCCGCCCATAGCAATTGACCGACTTCGGCGATGGTCAAGGGCTGGTTTTTATAGCTGCGCACCGAGCGACGGTCGCGCAGCGCCTGCTCAACTGACATGTTGCTCTCGAGCCGGGGCTCAGGCAGTTGGACAATGTTGCCCTGAAGTGGACGCATCCCGCTTTCTGAATTCGATTCTGATTTGATCATCTCCGGGGCTCCCAATAAAACGGCCATTGCAAAACAGGTTGCGGTCATGATGTGCCATATATTTTTCATTTTATACCTTTTGTTGCGCCTATATCACGGAAAAATTTCCACGGATTGCCATATCACAGGGCCAAACATGGAAAAATTGATCCTGAACGTCCGATTTTGGCCTGGGTGGAACGCCGGATTTCAGGCCTGGCGCGTGTCACGGCTTTTCGTTTTGGGGCCCCAGGTTTTTCCACGGCCGTCGCCCCGCTGGGGACTGCCGCGGCCCGCACACGGTTTTTCCGGCCCGAGGCAGCATCTCCGTCGCGATCGGGTTTCGCCTGATTACCCGCGGTGGGCTCAGACGTTGAACACCCCCAGGATCGCCTCCAGCACCCCGCCGGCCACGGCCCGGGCCTTGTCGGAGATCGTGTGGCAGTAGGATTCCTCTGCGCGGGGGTCCACGTCCCCCAGCTTGAGGCCGGCGCTCACCGGCGTGCCCGGGCGGATCAGGCCCCGCAGGATGCCGTCCAGGCGAACGGTCACGGCCGCCCCGGCGACCGCGCCCACCGCCTCGCCGGATCTGACCCGCTCCCCGATGCGGCGCCGGGTGCTGAACACCCCGGTCGCCGGCGCCCGCAGAACCCGCTCGCGGCTGTAGCCGGCGATGGTGGCGGGAATGCCGGTGTCGGCTTCGGCGGCGCCGGCGGCGATCACCCGGCCGAGGTTGTGGCCGCGGTTGGTTTCGATCACGCGGTGGACGTCGCGTCCGGCGCTGAAGCCGGGTCCGAGCCCGATCACCAGCGGGGCGTCGCCCGGCCGGGT
>JASFIY010000523.1:0-3005 GCA_050122415.1 Desulfobacteraceae bacterium | reverse complement strand
CGGACGCCAGCCCTCGTCGACGGCCGAGCGCGAGGCCCCCACGGCCCCACCCAGCGCATCGGCCAGTTCCTCCAGCACACTGAAGTCGCCGCCCCCCATGCCGCGGCCGCCGGATACGACCGCGTCGGCCTCGGTGAGTTCGACCTTGCCGGTGTCCAGGGTCTTTTCGACGAAAACCGTCCGGGCCGGGCCGGGCTCGGCCGCCACCGGTTCGACCGCCCCGGCTTTTTCAAGCGGGGTGATGGGCATGGCATTGGGGCGGACCGCCACCAGCTTCAAGGGCCCTTCCAGCCTGACGTCCGCCAGCAGCTTGCCGCCGTACATCGGCCGGGTGACCTGCAGGGCCGCACCCTCGGTCCGGATCGCCAGACAGTCCACCGCCAGGGGCGCGTTCAGGCGGGCCGACAGGCGCGCCGCGAGGTCCCGCCCCTGGGTGGTGGCCCCGAAAACCACCACCGCCGGGTTTTCGGCTGCGACCACCGCCGCCAGCACGTTGCAGTAGGCATCGTTGAGATATTCGGCCAGAGCCGGGTGGTCGGCGACCCGGATGCGGTCGGCGCCGTAGCGGCCCAGCTCCGCGGCGGTCGCCTGAACCCCGTGCCCCAGAACCACCGCCGCCAGTTCAACGCCCAGCCGGTCGGCGATTCTACGGCCCTCGCTGAGGGCCTCGAAGGTCACCTTGCGAAAAACCCCGTCGTTTTGTTCGGCGACGGCCAACACTGCCTGTGACATATCGTTCTCCTTGCACCCCGGCAGCCCCCGGGGGCTGCGGGAAATTCGATCTTGAAGGTTCGCCGCCGCTGCCGGACAGGCGGCGGCGGTTCAGACCACCTTGGCCTCTTCGTGCAGCAGGCGGACCAGTTCGGCCGCCTTGGCCTGGGCGGAGTCGCCCGCGATCATGCGGCCCCCGGAGCGCTGGGGCGGCAGGCGAAAGGCGGCGATCCGGACCCCGCAATTGGCCAGCGCGGCGGGCTCCAGGCCGATATCGGCCAGGGTCTTGGTTTCCAGTGGCTTGCGCTTGGCCTTCATGATGCCGGGCAGCGAGGTGTAGCGGGGCTCGTTCAACCCGCGCTGGGTGGTGAAAAGCGCCGGCAGGGGGGCCTCCACAACCAAAGTTCCGCCCTCCACGGTGCGCTGGCAGCGGATGCGGCCATCCACCAGCTCCTGCTTGACCACCATCGAGATGTGCGGGATGTCCAGAAACTCGGCCACGGCCGGGCCCACCAGAAAATTGTCGTCGTCGACGGCGCGCTGCCCGGCGATGATCAGGTCAAACGCAGTGCCTTTGAGGGCGGCGGCCAGCGCCCGTGCAACACCCAGCCCGTCCAGTCCCTGGGCGGCCGGGTCGTTGATCAGAATCCCCTTGTCGGCCCCCATGGCCAGGGCGGTGCGAATGGCCTCGACCGTTTTTTCGGCGCCCAGGGAGAGCACCGTGACGGTCCCGCCGTGGGCCTCTCGGATGCGCAGGGCCTCCTCGACGGCAAATTCATCGTAGGGGTTGATGACCCACTTGAGGTTTTGGGTTTTAACGGAGACCCCGTCGTCGGCGATCTCGATGAACGCTTCGGTGGCCGGAACCTGCTTCAACAGGACGACAATTTCCACGGCAACTGCCCTTTCTTTGAACGCGGCGGCAACCGGCCCGGTGCCCAGAGATGTCTAGTCCGGCGCCATTGATTACCGATAAAAATTCGTAACCCGCCTGAATATCAGAGATAAGATTTTCTAAATGAGTAAAACTACAAGAGGTGCCGCGGGTTGTCAACAGATTTGTCGGCCGGCGCCGGCCGCCGCCGCTCAGTCGGCGCGCCTGAAGCCCTGCGAAGCGAATTCGGTCAAGCGACCGTCCGTGTGACGCACCACGATCAGGCACTCGGTGGCCTCCAGGCGGTTGACCAGGGCGGCCCCCGGGCCGGGCCCCATCACCATCAGGGCCGTGGCCAACCCGTCGGCGAAGGTGCAGGTGTCGGAGACCACCGAAGCGCTGACCACCCCGTTGGCGACCGGGTATCCCGTCTGGGGGTCGATCACATGGGCGTAATGAACCCCGTCGACTTCAAAAAAATTGCGGTAGTCGCCGCTGGTGGCCAGGGCCTTCTCCTGAAGGGTGACCACCGTGTAGACCGCATCCGGGGGGCCGGCGGGCTCCGGCCGGTTGATGCCCACCCGCCATTGTTTTCCGTCCCGGCGCAGCCCGGCGGCAAAGACCTCGCCGCCGATTTCAACCAGAAAATCGCTGAAGCCGTTGGCCCGGATCAGTTCCGCGATCTGGTCCACCCCGTAGCCCTTGGCGATGGACCCCAGATCCAGGGTGACGGCCGGTTTTCGTTTGACCAGATAGCCGTCCTCGGAGACGAGGATCTGATCAAAGCCCAGGGTCGCGCGGCACTGCGCAATCTCCGCCGCCGTGGGCACTCGTTTGAGATCGGTCTTGCTGCCGAAGCCCCAGAGATCCACCAGCGGCGCGACGGTGCCGTCCCACGCCCCGGCCGTCAGGCGGTGGAGCTCTTCGGCGACGATCATGACCTGCAGAAAATCCTGCGAAATCGGGAACAGCTCCCCCGGGCGGGCCAGGGCGTTGAAGCGGCTGATCTCGCTGTCGGCCTGATAGACCGACATGCTGGCGTTGATCTGCGCCAGGCGCTGCTCGATCTTGGCTGCCAGCCCCTGGGCGCGGTTGAAAAAACCGCCGATCACCGTAATGTGGTAGGTGGTCCCCATGGTCTTGCCGGAGAAAAGGACCTCCTGGCGGGTGTCGCAGCCGCCTAAAGTCAAAAACGCCAGGGCCGCCATGAGCGTCCAGGACCTGGGGTGATTTTTCAGCATCGCCGTCACCAGTTGACCCCGCGGCCGCCGGCCGGAGCAGCCCGGGGCTGCGGGGCGTTTGCCCGGTCAGGTCAGCAGATCCGGGGCAGCTGCTCGCCGGAGAGCATCCCCACGATCCGGCTGCCGCCGATCCGGGTTTCCAGCACCACGCGTCCGGGGTGATCGGCGGTGACCTCGCC
>JASFIY010000522.1:0-3012 GCA_050122415.1 Desulfobacteraceae bacterium | reverse complement strand
ATGGTAGATTTCCTCCAACAGCTTATCCCGCTCGTATGCCTGAAAAGTTTCTCCTTCCGGGATTTTCCTCAACCACGAATGCGCCGTTTCAATATCGCCGCTTTCGAGGTAAACCCGGGCAATATCAATCAATGCCGCAGTAGAGAGCTTGCCCCATGAAGCGATGCGGGTCTTTTCAAACAGCTTTGCATCCTTGATCTGTCGTGCCAGTGATTCAATGGATCGTAAATGATGACGTTTGCCGTATTCATCCTTTTCTTTGTCCGCCCACTTCTGAAGGGTCGCAATCATGCTGCGGATAACATCTTCTGGCAGACATTCCCCGGCACAATCAATCAAGGTATCCCGGATGCCATAGTTATCCTTTTGATTCACTTGCAGAATGATATCTGCAATTTTTTCTTTGTCCTCACAGCGTGAGGCATACTCCACAAACAGCTCTTTGGCATCATAGCGGAACACATCGCCAATATTTCCACTGGAGTCGTCGCACATCTCAAAAATGGTATTGTCAGCCTCATAAAAAGCAGCCACCAGTTCCACGCCGGTAAACGGATCATCCACACCGGATTTTAGATCCTGGAGCAGCATTTCCAGCTCACGGGCAAAACTCGCAGAGCCGCGCCAGTCAATAAATCTTCTTGAACTTTTCAGGCCGGAAAGCTTCTGTTTAAACCGTTGAACATTTTCCTTTGGGGTGGCAATCATCTGTTCAATGAGGTCATCCGCCTCATCTGAATGAACGGCAAGGTTCAACAAAGCATCTGCCAGAGCATTCGCGCCAAGGTCGATCAGCTTTTGTTTGCGAGGATCAGCCATTTGCCTGTCCTCCCACCTTTGTACATCCCGGGCCGGACAGCGAGCTGCGGCCACCGGAGACAGGTGTAATGTTTATCTGAGTGCTGATTCTTTCTTTCAGTGCAGATACGTGGGAGATGATTCCGATCAGCTTGCCGTCCTGCTGCAGGCCGGATAAGGTTTCCAGAGCGGTCTCCAGAGCTTCTTCATCCAAGGTGCCGAAGCCTTCATCCAGAAACAGGGAATCCACCCTTACTTTCCGGCTGGCCATTTTCGACAGCCCCAATGCCAGCGTCAGGCTGACGATAAAGCTTTCACCTCCAGAGAGGTTCTTGGTGGAGCGAATTTCACCGGCCTGATAGTTATCGACGACATTCAGTTCCAGCGACTGTTGTTCATCCCGGATCAGAAGATAGCGATCGGTCATTTTTTCCAGCTGTCGGTTGGCATGAGAGACCATCAGCTCAAAGGTCAGTCCCTGCGCAAAGTTGCGGTGTAGAAGCCCAAATTAAAACGCTCAGAAGGGGAGTGAATTTTTTACAATGAGTTGACAGGCGGGGTGTTGATTTCGGATTAAATGGCCTCTTTGGAAAGGGGCCATTTTTATTTGGAGAATCGGGGCGGTGGATGCAGCCACACCCACCGCCCCCGTACCCGGGGGCCGCGTGGCCGCCCAAAAAAGACATTCCCATGATAGCGTTTTTTGGTATGTGTTCACGGGGTAGTTTTTGGCCCGCGCAATGTCTAATATCTATACAATCCCAGTCAAAAAACTCTGGACAATCCCTTTACGACATGATATCTACACAATGCATACTATTTGAGGTACTTGGCTCTGCTGGTATTGTTCATGACACTTCAAAGGCCCTTTTCACAATTGGATTGGCACCAGACACCGGAAATGGTGCGTCAATATATTCTTTATCTGGAACGGACCCTCCATGACCTGCAACAACAGTAAAAATCCCATGAACAGCGGATCGAAAAACTGGAGGTCCAAACCCAAAAAAACTCACACAACTCCAGCAAGCCGCCGTCATCCGATCCGCCCTTTACCAGACAGAAACGAAAGCAGAAAAAGAGCAAGCGGCCCAAAGGCGGCCAAAAAGGCCACGAACCCCACCAACAGCAAGTACTTGACCCCACTGAAAGCCACTGGTTGATGCCGGAGCGTTGTACCTGCGGGCATTCAGAATTCGACCCAAAACAGATGCGGCCATTTTACGTTCATCAGCACATCGAGTTGCCCGAGATCAAGATGAACGTCAGCCACTTTATTCTCCAACAATGCGATTGCCCCAATTGCGGCAAGACCCTCAAAGCCAAGCTGCCAGCGGAGTTCGCCACCGGATACGGCCCGCGTCTTACAGCCCTGATCGGGGAACTCAGCGGCATCAAGGCGATGAGCCGAAGCGATGTAAAGCAGTTTTGCCAGTCCGTGCTGCAAATCCCTGTTGCTACTGGAACCATCCAAAATATTGTTGATCGCACCTCCGCGGCGCTTTGCCCGGTCTACACCAAAATCGGCCAAGTCACCCGCAGCTGGTGGTGCAACCACATCGATGAAACCTCCTGGTTCAAAGAAAACGATCTGCACTGGCTATGGGCCATGGTCAATGAGCAGGTCGCCTTCTATCGCATCGACCCCCACCGCTCCACGGAGGCCTTCGCGCAATTGGTCCAGGACTGGGAAGGTATTCTGGTCAGCGACGGTTATGGCCTTTACCGAAAATGGATCAGGCGCCAAACTTGTCTGGCCCATTTGATCCGCAAGGCGGATGCCCTGGCGGAAAGAAAAAAAGCCGATCTGCGTCGCTTCGGGGAAATCACTGCCGCCTGGCTGCGGCAGCTGATCCATTTTGCCAAAGAACCACCGGATCCCCGGCAGTGGTCAGATTTTTATACCCACTTGTTGTTCACCCTTTCCCTTTGGGAGGCCGACCCAACCGATGCCGGCAGACTCGCCCGGCAGATCATCCGGGAAATCGACCACCTGTGGGTGTTTCTCGATCATGAAGGCCTCGAGCCCACCAACAACCGCGCCAAGCGAGCCTTGCGCTTTGGGGTGCTATGGCGGAAACGCAGCCTGGGCACTCAAAGCGAGAAAGGCAACCGCTGGGTGGAACGCATCCTGTCATTGAAGGAAACCTGCCGTCTGAAAGCAAAGGCCACCTTCCCGGTTCTCGTGGACTGTGTTAAATCCTATTTACAAAA
>JASFIY010000521.1:0-3018 GCA_050122415.1 Desulfobacteraceae bacterium | reverse complement strand
CTGGCATTGGTGACATCGGTTACATGGGCACCACCTTTAGGGCCGCCGGTCAACCACCAGATAATCCACGTCTCAATGGTGCCGAAAAGAGCCAAACCTTTTTGTGCTGCTGTTTTAGCCTCGGAAACATTTTCGAGAATCCATTGGATTTTAGGGCCCGAAAAATATGAAGCCACAGGAAGGCCGGTTTTTTCGCGGAAACGGTCATGGCCGTATTCCTTGGACAAGCGACGGCAAATATCATCTGTGCGGGTACACTGCCAGACAATGGCATTGTAAAACGGTTTTCCGGTGGTTTTATCCCACAATACCGTTGTTTCTCTCTGGTTGGTAATGCCGACGGCCTGAAGAGCCTTTCCCCCAATGCCGGTTTTATTCAAAGCGCCTCGAATGACCGCCTCACAATTTTGCCAGATTTCCCTGGGATCATGCTCCACCCACCCGGGACGGGGGAATATCTGTTCATGCTCGATTTGGTCCAGGCCGATAATGTTTCCGCCGTGATCAAAAATAATAAAGCGGTTGCTGGTAGTTCCCAGGTCCAATGCGCCAATGTACTTTGACATGGTCTACTCCTTTCGCAAACCATGGGGAACGGACTGCCTCGGGTCGCGGTTGGCGCCGGTTCCAAAGCCCCTTTTTCCAGCCGGCTCAATCGACTTGATCGGGATCCACATACTGTTTGTAGAGACGGTCGATGGCGGCCTGCTTTCCGATAAGCGTAAGCCGATCGCCCTTTTTCAGCTCCGTTTCGCCCACGGGTTCGAAAATCTTTTCCCCGCGATGCACCATGGCCACAAACGCGCCGGTCGGGATATCAATCTCGCGGATCTGTTTTCCCGCCAGCGGATGCGTATTCTTCCTTTCGGTGCCAATGAACAGTTCCAGAAATCGCGTGTCTCGCAGGAGAACTTCCTTGAGTTTGCGAGGATTTTCGATTCGGCGCAGAGCATCGACGAAGGACCGATTCTCGACCCGGGCGGCCAGCTCAGCCAGTATCCGCAGGTGCTGGGCCGCTTTGTCATCGGGGCTGACAAGAACAAGCACCCCGAACACGCTGCATGAACTCTTGGACGACTGCGACGGGTCGTCCGTCGGCAGAAAGACGCATACGTTTTCCCGGCCTCGGGAAATAACCATCTCGGAATGTTCCACCCGTGGGGAGCGGAAATGCAGGAGTGCGACCCCGTGCGAAATGGGGGCGCCGCCGTATCGTCCGGTCTCGATCAGCCTTTCGGCAATGTGCCCGGCATCCAAAGCCACCCGGCCAGCCAGCGACTCGGCCGCTCGGTTGACGATGTCTTCGAAGGATTTGCCGGGAGCATGGTCGAACACCTCCGCGCGCTCTACAATATCGTCATAAGGATCCTCTTCGCGCAGTCCCTTCTCCTTGATTATTTCGCGAAACTCCGTCTGCAATTCGGGATGACGGTAGCGCCCCAAGCGTTCAAAGACATGATGGATCGCCCCGAAGCGGTTGATTTTGGGACGGGCGTAGCGAAAATACCAGACAAGGCCGAGGGTAACGACGCCGAGGGAGAAAAGAATCGTCAGCCAGCCGCTGACCAGCACGCCCGCGATCGGCAGGAACGGATAGAAAGGGACCCGGAAACCGGGATCGTAGCTTTCGATTCGGCTTTCCCTCATGACGATCACCGCCAGGTTGATCAATCCGAAAACCAGCAGATTGAAGGAACTGCCCAGCTTGGCCAGGGCTTCGGTGGACAAAGCCAGGATCAGGACGATGGTCGCGGCGCCGGTGATCAGGATGGCGCGTGTCGGGGTGCGGAAGCGTCCGAGTTTCTCGAGACGCGCGGGCATCAGTTTGTCGCGGGCCAGGGCGAGCGGGTAGCGACTGGCCGACAGGATGCCCGCATTCCCCGTGGATGCGAAGGCCGCTATGGCGGCCAGGGTGACGAGGATCACCCCTGCGGCGCTCGGTATCCATTTGGAGATCGTATCGGCGGCGGTGGCCACGGGCGTGAGATCCCCGCGCAGGCTTTCCGGGTCGAGCACCGCCACAAGGATGAACACGCCCAGAACATACACTGCCGTGGCCGTGGCCAGGGAGAGGATCATTCCAAGCGGCAGGTTCCGTTCCGGCCGTTTTACTTCCTCGCTGACGCTCGTTACATGGGTGAGGCCGGCAAACGAGATAAAGACCAGGCCCACCGTTGAAATCAACCCGTGCAAGCCGTTGCGCTCGTGCAGAAACGGCGAATACTGCGCGGACAGGTCCACCCATGACATCCGCTCGTAAATGTACCAGAAGCCCTGGAGGATAAAAAAACCCAATATTGCGAGCAGCCCGACGACCAAAATCTTCTGCAGAAAAGTGGATTCCTTGGCGCCGAAAATATTCAGCCCTACGAATACCACTGTCCACACCACCGCCAGGGCCTTGATGAGCCATTCCGTTTCCGCGGCCCCATGCGTCAGGTACTGCGCAAGGCCGGGCGCCGCCGCCAGATAGGCGCCCATGCCCACGAGCGCGAAAGCCGACTTTAAAACCAGCGCCATCCAGGAACCCAAACCGGTGACCATCCCCATGGCCGGTCCCAGACTTCGGTCCATAAAGTAATATGGGCCTCCCGCACGCGGCAGGGCGGTGGACAGTTCTATGATGCCGAACATCGACGGAATTATCAGACACCCGGCAATCAGATAGGCCAGCACGGTCGAGGGGCCGGCGCCCGCCGTCGCCAGCCCGGGAAGCAGAAAGAAGCCGGAACTGAACATCGCCCCTGTGGAAATGCAGTAAACGTCGAAGAGCCCCAGCTGCTTTTTGAGATTGTTCGAATCCTCGTCCTGCGGTCCTCTGCCGGAATGGACCCGTTCACTCATCTCTCTCCGTTTACGGTTGTCTATCACCCTTTTTTGGGAAAAAAAATGGGTAACATGGTTGGATTCCCAGATTGTCCACATGGATCGCTCCCTTTTTCGAGAACGGCAACCAAAATAAGAAAAGCGCCCCCTGCCACCCGACACCCAATTCCCACCCCTTCAGCGGATTGCTTA
>JASFIY010000520.1:0-3019 GCA_050122415.1 Desulfobacteraceae bacterium | reverse complement strand
CAACAAAGTGGTCTTGGCCTATTCCGGCGGTCTGGACACCTCGGTGATTTTTAAATGGCTGATGGAAACCTACGGCTGCGAGGTGATCGCCTTTTCGGCCGATATCGGCCAGCGCGACGACATGGCGCTGGTGAAGGCCAACGCCCTGCGCACCGGGGCCGCCAAGGTCTACATCGACGATCTCAAAGAGCCCTTCGTGCGCGATTACGTTTTTCCGGCCTTTCGGGCCAACGCCATCTACGAGGGGCAGTATCTGCTGGGCACCTCCATCGCGCGGCCGCTGATCGCCAAGCGCCAGGTGGAAATCGCCGAGCTGGAGGGGGCCGACGCCGTCAGCCACGGGGCCACCGGCAAGGGCAACGACCAGGTGCGCTTCGAGCTCGCCTACCTGGCCCTCAACCCCCAGATTCAGATCATCGCCCCCTGGCGCGAGTGGAACCTGGGGTCGCGCACCGCCCTGATGGCCTTCGCCGCCAAGCATGATATTCCCGTGCCCACCACGCGCGCCAAACCTTACAGCATGGACGGCAACCTGCTGCACATCAGCTACGAGGGCGGGATTCTGGAGGACCCCTGGAAGGCACCGCCGGAGGAGATGTTCACCTTCACGGTTTCCCCCCAGGAGGCGCCCGAGACCCCCGAAGAAATCGAGATCACCTTCGCCCAGGGCGACCCGGTGGCCATCGACGGCCGGGCGTATTCACCGGCCGCGATGCTGACCGAACTCAACCGTCTGGGCGGCCGCAACGGGGTCGGCCGGGTGGATCTGGTGGAAAACCGGTTCGTGGGCATGAAATCCCGCGGGGTGTACGAAACCCCCGGCGGCACGATCCTGCGGGCGGCCCACATGGCGCTGGAGTCCATCACCCTGGACCGCGAGGTGCTGCATCTGCGCGATTCGCTGGTGCCCAAGTACGCCGAGCTGATCTACAACGGGTTCTGGTTCGCGCCGGAGCGCGAACTGCTGCAGACCATGATCGATGAAACCCAGCGCAACGTCAGCGGCACCGTGCGTTTGGCGCTCTACAAGGGCAACTGCACGATCCTCGGGCGCAAGTCCGACAAATCCCTCTACCGGGTGGATTTCGCGACCTTCGAGGAGGACGATGTTTATAGCCAGAAGGACGCCGAGGGCTTTATCCGCCTCAACGCACTGCGGCTGAGAATCCGCAAGCTGATGGCCGGCTGAAGGCAGCCGCCCTTCGCCGCCGCCGGCCGTTTTGCTTACGAGATCGTATCCGGAGCGGCGGGCGCCCCGTCCCGTATCGCCCGGCAAGGAGGGGTATGTCCGAGAAACCCTGGGAAGGCCGATTCACCGAAAAGACCGACCGGCTGGTGGAGCGCTTCACCGCGTCCATCGATGTCGACCGCCGGCTGTACTCCGATGACATCGAGGGCAGCGTGGCCCACTGCCGCATGTTGGCGCGGACCGGGATCATCACCGCCGAGGAGGCCGCGCAACTGGTGGAGGGGCTGGGGCGGATTCGGCGCGAGATCGAGCGCGGCGACTTCCGCTACGACGACAGCCTGGAAGACATCCACATGCACATCGAGGCGCGCCTGGTGCAGGAGGTGGGCAGCGTCGCCCAGAAACTCCACACCGCCCGCAGCCGCAACGACCAGGTGGCCCTGGACGCCCGCCTGTACCTGCGCCGGGAGGTCCGCGAAATCGCCGCCTGCCTGGCCGAAATGCGGCGGGTCTTGACCGACCTGGCCGAGGCCCACCTGGACGTCATTCTGCCCGGCTACACCCATCTGCAACGGGCCCAGCCGGTCCTGCTGGCCCATCACTGGCTGGCCTACTACGAGATGTTCAGCCGCGACAGCGACCGGCTGGCGGAGGTCTACGCCCGGATCAACGTCCTGCCGCTGGGGGCGGCCGCCCTGGCCGGCACCACCCACCCCATCGACCGGGCCTACACGGCGGAGCTTTTGGGGTTTGCATCCGTTTCGGCCAACAGCCTGGACACCGTCGGGGACCGCGATTTCATGCTGGAGTTTCTCGCCGCGGCCAGCATCTGCATGATGCACCTCAGCCGGCTCTCGGAGGAGCTGGTGCTCTGGTCTTCGGCGGAGTTCGGGTTCATCGGGCTGCCCGACGCCTTCGCCACCGGCAGCAGCATCATGCCGCAGAAGAAAAACCCCGACGTGCCGGAGCTGGTGCGCGGCAAGACCGGCAGGGTCTACGGCGCCCTGATGGCGCTTTTGACCACGATGAAAGGCCTGCCCCTGGCTTACAACCGCGACATGCAGGAGGACAAGGGGCCGCTGTTTGACGCGGTCACGACCCTCAAGGACTGTCTGGGGGTCTACATCCGGATGCTGCCCAAGCTGACGGTCAACGCCGAGGCCATGGGGCAAGCCGCGGCGACGGGCTTTTTGAACGCCACCGACCTGGCCGACTACCTGGTCACCCAGGGGCTGCCCTTTCGCAAGGCCCACGGGTGCGCCGGCCAGGCGGTGGGCTACGCCGTCTCGGTGGGCAAGGAACTCCACGAGTTGCCCCTCGCGGAGCTGCAACGCTTTTCGCCCCTGATCAAAGCCGATATCTTCGAGGCCCTGACCACCCGCCAGATGGTGGACCGCAGGCGCTCGCCGGGGGGCACGGCCGCCGAAAACGTCAAGGCCGCGCTGGCGGTCGCCCGGCGGCAACTGGCGGAGGACCAGCGCCGCTGGCTCCCGAGTCCTTGAGCCCAAGCGGCCGGAGGGCCGATCGAGGAACTTGCCCGTTTCCCCCAACCCTGAGGTGCCAACCGCAATGCCGCCGATTTTTGCCCTCCTGCGACTGCTGCTGCTGACGACCGCCGCTCTCGGTCTGCTGGTGTCGGGCTGCGGCGTCAAAGGCCCCCCCCGGCCCCCGCAGACCGTGCCGCCGCCGCCCGTAACGGATCTCCAGGGCCGGGTCGCGGAGGACCGCGCGATCTTGACCTGGACGCCTCCCGGGCGCGCCTCGCGGCGGGTGATGGCGGTGACCGGGTTTCGGGTCTACCGTGCGCGCAGCGCCCTTTCCCAAAGCGCA
>JASFIY010000519.1:0-3025 GCA_050122415.1 Desulfobacteraceae bacterium | reverse complement strand
AGCGGCGTGCGGGTGGTCCGGGGCACCCTGACCCTTCAGGCGGAGCGGGTCGGACCGGATTCCACCCTGGGGCAGATGATCGCCATCATGCAAAAGGCCCTGGACGCCAGGACCCCCCTGGAGGGACGCACCGACCGCCTGCTGCAGTGGTTCGTGCCCGCCATTGTCCTCCTGGCCCTGCTGACCGGCCTGGCCTGTTTAGGGGTCGGGCTGACGCTGGAAGCGGCGATGGTCCGCGCCGTCACCGTGCTGGTGATCTCGTGCCCCTGCGCCCTGGGGGTGGCCATCCCCCTGGCGCGCGTGGCCGGCATTTCGGTGGCGGGCCGGCGCGGCATTCTGGTGCGCGAATTCTCGGCCTTCGAAAGGGCGCAGCAGATCGACACCCTGGTGTTCGACAAGACCGGCACGGTCACCGACGGCCGCTGGCGGCTGCTGGCGGTCCGGCCGGCGGGGGCGATGGACCCCGCCTATGCCCTGCAGCTGGCCCTCTCGCTGGAAGCCGGCGAGACGCACGCCATCGCCGCCGCGATTCGGCGCAAGGCCCAGGCCGAGGGGCTCGGGCCCCTGCCGCTGACCGATCGCAGGGCGTCCCCGGACGGGATCAGCGCCCGCCTGGCGGGTCGCCTGGTTCGCATCGGTTCCGCACGTTTTGCCGGCAAGGGCGCACCCCCCCCGGAACCGGGCGCAGCGATCGACGAGGAGAGCCCCCAATCGCGGGTCTACCTGTCGCTGGGCGACCGGCCGGCGGCGGTTTTGGAATTCGGCGACACCCTGCGGCCGTCCGCCGCCGAGACCCTGAAGGCGCTCGGGCGGATGGGCTACGCCCTGGCCCTGGTCTCCGGAGACGAGGAGGCCACCACCCGCCGGGTCGCCCGGCGGCTGGCCATCCCGGCCGCCGCCGGGGGCTTGCGTCCCCACGAGAAGGCCGATTACATCAAGGCCCGCCAAGCGCGCGGGGCCTGCGTCGCCATGGTCGGCGACGGGGTCAACGACGCCCCGGCCATGGCCCAGGCCCAGCTGGCGATCGCCGTGCACTCCGGCAGCCAGCTCAGCCGGGAAACCGCCGACATCACCCTGATGCGCGGCGACCCCGCTCAGATCATGGACTTTTTGGGGCTGGGGCGGCAGGTCGGCGCCAAGATCCGCCAGAACCTGGTCTGCGCCTTCATCTACAACCTGATCGCCATTCCGGTGGCCATGTCGGGCCTCCTGACCCCCCTGGTGGCCGTCAGCGCCATGCTGCTGAGCAGCCTGACGGTGATCGGCAACACCCTGCGGCTGATGCGCTCGGCCGCCTGAGCAACGGGGACCGGGCGGCTGGATGCGGGCTGCGCCGCCGGGGGTGCTGCCAATCGCCAAATTGACGCCTGCAGCAGCCGTAGTTATAGTTAGACTACTTTAGATTATCCGTTCCGTTCCGCCCTCCGGAGGCGACGCCTCGCGCCTCGATGGGCAGGCTCCGCCTCCGGCCCGTCCAACGCGCCCGGCCCCGCGGGGCCCTCATCCGGCAGGGCCCGTCCGTTTTCAAAACCGCTGCGGATCGCGAACCGCCAACGCCCTTGATCAGGGGAGGAAAAATGACCGCTTCCACCGACAACAGCCTCCAGGAGCACGTGACGGCCGTCAAGCAAGGCCAACGGAGCTTTGAAAACGCCTTCCAGGCCGTCACCCGCATGATTCTCGAAAAGGAGATCCGCAAGGTCGTCGTCAACGGCAAGACCACCTACGATTTCGAGATCTTCCGCACCGGCAAAAAGCACATCATCGGCATGTACGACGAACTCAACAGCTTCGTCTCCTACGTCAAGGACGCCGCCGAGGGCGGCTCCTCCAAGGAGATGGCCTTCGTCCTGGTGGGCGAGCCCGGCAACGGCAAGACCTTCATGGTGGACTTCCTCTGCGCCCGCTACCGCAGCTTTCTCGCCCAACCCCCCAACCGCAAGTACACCTTCCGCTTCAACCGCATCGACCAACTGGGGACCTACGGCCGCATCCGCACCATCGAGTCCCAGACCTACGAGGACCCCATGATTCTGGCGATGAATCTCTTCGAGGACCCGGACCGCAGCCGCGAGCACCTGGCAACGGCCTTCGGCTTCAGCGATGCGGCGATCGACACCCTCTACGAGAACTACCGCCCCCTGGGGGCCTGCAGCGGCTACATCTGGAACGACATCCGCAACCACACCGGCGGCGATCTGGAGAAGATGCTGGAATTTGTGGAGATCGTCCCCGTGCCCCTGACCGAGAGCCTGGGCACGGTGACGGGCAAATACCCCGCCAAGGACAAGATCACCTCTTCGGCCGTCGATCTCCTGGGGGAGGAGTCCATCCAGCGTCTGCTGCACATCACCGACACCAACAACCCCTACCGCTTCGACCTGCGGCGCGGGGCCTTGGCGCGGGTCGCCGGCGGCGGCATCCACTTCAGCGACGAGATCTACAAGAACAAGAAGGACCTCGTGCAGGTCTACCTGGGGGTCATCCAGAACCGCTCCATCGAGATCGACGGCTACAAGTGGCCCATCGACAGCCTGATCATCGCCACCAGCAACAACTCCGAGTTCAACCAGTTCCTCTCCGAAAAGGAGGAGGCCCCCATCGTCGACCGCTGCCGGATCTGCTACGTCGCCCACAACACCAACTACAAGCTCCAGGCCGAGCTGACCGCCTACGCCATCGGCAGCGGGGCCAAGACCACCCTGACCCGCGAGGACCTGCACCAGGACCCCAACCTCAACTACGCGGCCTCGGTGGCCGCCGTGCTGACGCGCCTGGCGCGCTCGGAGAAGCTGACCCCGGTGGAGACCATGAAACTGGCTGCCGGCGAGGTCGCCGGCGAGAAGAGCATCAAGACCCTGGCCGAGGTGATCGACACCCTCAACCAGGACCCCGACATTACCAAACGCTTCGGCCAGAAGGGGATGGGCCAGCGCAACCTGGGGCGGGCCGTTCAGCTGCTCATCGAGAGCTCCGAAACCAACGAAGGCCACTGCATGTTCGCCTACGACGTCTACCGGGCGCT
>JASFIY010000518.1:0-3025 GCA_050122415.1 Desulfobacteraceae bacterium | reverse complement strand
TCCACCAGGGTGGCGCCATCGGCTGCCGCGCGGCGGCTGCACAGATCGCTGTACCTCTTGCGGCCATGGGTCTCCAGAATGACCTTGCCCACATCGTGCAGCAAACCGGCGATGTAGGCCTCCTCGGGGTCCGCTTGTCCCAGGCGAACGGCCAGGATGCGGGCCAGCTCCGCCACCGCCAGGCAATGCTGCCAGAAGAACAGCCGATCGAAGCCGCCGGCGCCCTCTTTGGGGACGACCTTTTCAAACAGGGTCACCCCCAGGGCCAGGGCGCGGATGCCGGCAAACCCCAGCAGGGCCACGGCCTGGGAGACCGATGCGATTTTTCGCTGCAGCCCGTAAGCCGCGGAGTTGACGATCCCCAGGATCCTGCCGACCAGGGCCGGGTCGGTTTCGATCACCCGGGCGAGATCACCGGCGGAGCTGTGGTCGTCCAGGGTCAGCTCCAGCAGCCGCACGGCCACCAGGGGCAGCGACGGCAGCCGCAGGCTTTTGGGATGCAGCACACTGCGGACCGTCTCGTGGGACGGGAGTAGGGTCGCATACCTCATGGCAAGACGAGATCCTGGGTTGGCGGTCGGGCCGGCTTGCGGCGGTGCGCCGGCGGGGTTTTCCCGAAAAGAAAAATCTGTCTCTGCTATCGGTTGGAAACGCCGGGGGCTGAAGCGCCGGCAGCCGGTTCAACCGTCGGCGGGTTCAGGGGGGCGCTCGGCGGCCGCCGCCAGGTAGGCGCTGTAGTTGCGGTAGCTTCGAATCCGGCGGTAATAGGCCAGCAGGACCGCCGCGCGGTCCTTGCCGACGCCCGCCGCCAGGGCCCGCTTGAGACTGATCAGCAGATCGATGTCGGCGGTGGCCCGCAGGTAGTTAAAGACCCTTTCGGAGAGGGTGAATCCCAGTTTGTGACTGAGCACCAGGATCCGGTAGGTGGAGATGAGCTTGTCGCACAGGCGCAGGGTGTTGAAGTCGAAGCAACGGGTGTAAATGGCGTTGATGCAGCCCCGCTCGTAGAGGCGGTCCTCGGCCGGGTCATAGATCACGGCGTTGGCGCTGAAGTCGATGTTGGCCAGGAGGTTTTCCAGCGTGGGGGGCATGGGAAACAGCCGGAAGACCAGAAAGTCGGCCAGCCGGCAGAGGTCGAAGCTGAAGGGGGAGTCCGGCGGCTGCCAGCGGACGCCCCCCATCTCGGTGATCTCCCGTTCCTGGCGCGGCAGGCAGCGCGGCAGGCGGAAATCCTCCGGCAAGCCGGCGATCACAAAATCGAGATCGCGGGTTTCGGGGCTGCTGCCGTGAACCCGCACCAGAATCAGGTTGCGGATCGCGCCGCCGAAAAGGCAGGCCCGCGCCCCCGGCGGCAGCGCGGCCCCCAGCCGGTCCAGCGGGGGCTGGACATCGGGCCGCGCCAGCAGCCGGCGGACATCGGCCCGGATCGTTTCCTGGTTGACCGTCCCGACCATGGCGCCTCCTGATCGCGCGACCCCGCGAACGGCCCATGTCCCGCCGGGTGCGGCAATCGGTCTTCATCTTGGGTTCAAACTCTGTTATGGTAGCTGCATGCAACCCAGCGGAAACCTCATTGTGCCGGTCTTCGCCCGCAAGCCGGGCCGGCGCTGCCTTTCCTGCGGCGAGGAGATCACCTCGCGCCGCAGACACTACTGCTCCGTCGACTGCCGCCAGAAATTGCGGCGCTGTCTGGCGATTTCAAGCGGCCTTCTGCAGACCCTCAACACCCGCTACGCCACCTTTTTCTTCACCGACGCCATTCTGGTGCTGGACCTGCTGCCCTACGACCGCCAGGCGGTCTTCAGCTTCATTCAACCGCGATCGGCGCGGCGCAACCCGGCCGAGGACTTCTTTCGCATGAGCACCCGGCTGGGCAACCACTGGTGGGCCGAGAAGGAGCGCACCCGCAAGCGCTATCTGGCCTCGATCCACCTGCTGAAGATGGCCTGCCGCCAAGAGGAGGGCCTCGGCCGCCTCAACCCCCGGGAGAAGCTTCGGCCCACCATGATCGGCAACTCCCTGGTCCAGCTCAAGCTGCGCCGGGAGGATCTCAGCAATCCGGAGCTCCCGCGGATCATCAAAAGCGCCTTTCGCCGGCAGGCCCTGCGGCACCACCCCGACCACGGGGGCAGCAGCGCCATGTTTCAAAAACTGCATGCGGCCTATGAGCAGATACTGGAATGGGCCGAAAACCCGACCTTCATCACCAGACGGGGTTTTCCGGACCGCTGGTTCTACGACGGCCGCACCAACCGCTGGGTGCAGCCGATGCCGCCCAACGCCGGCAAATAACCGCGGCCAGCGCCGGCTGCGAACTTCAATCCCCCGGCCGAACGGCCGGCGTTCCTGCGAGCAGCCCATGATGCCGCCGAGCGATAACATCGACCACCTGGAAATCGCCAAGTTCGAGGCGATGGCGCCCCGCTGGTGGGACCGGCGGGGTGCGCTCAAATCCCTGCACGACATCAACCCGCTGCGTCTGGGCTACATTGCCGGCCGGGTCCGGCTCGCCGGCCGGCGGGTGCTGGACATGGGCTGCGGCGGCGGCCTGCTCTCCGAGGCCCTGGCGACGGCCGGCGCCCGGGTGACGGGCGTCGACATGGGGCAGACCCCGCTGGCGGTGGCGGTCCTGCACGCCCGCCGGAGCGGACTGCGGATCGACTACCGCTGCGGCACCGCCGAGGATCTGGCCGCAAGCCAGCCGGGGTCCTTCGACGTGGTGGTGTGCATGGAGCTGCTGGAGCACGTCCCCCACCCGCCGTCCATCGTGCGCGCCTGCGGCCGGCTGGTGCGGCCGGGAGGAGACGTTTTTTTTGCCACACTCAACCGCACTTTCAAATCCTTCGTCTTTGCGATTGTCGGGGCCGAGTACCTTCTGCGGCTCCTGCCGCGCGGCACCCACGCCTTCGGGCGCTTCGTTCGCCCCGCCGAACTCGCCGCCTGGGGCCGGCAGGCCGGTCTGACGCCGCGCGACTTTTCCGGCATGCAGTACAACCCCTTTACCCGTCGCTACCGGTTGGGGGGC
>JASFIY010000517.1:0-3027 GCA_050122415.1 Desulfobacteraceae bacterium | reverse complement strand
GGCTGCGGGGAGGGGTGCAGCGGCTGCGAGTAGGCAGATTTTCACCCGCCAGCATCCCGGCGGCCCGCGATGGCGAGAATGTCCGGAACACCGCCGCCGCAACCCGGTTGTGCCGTCAGCGGATGACATTCCGCTTGCATTTTGAAACCAGAGGATCTAAGTTACCGGCCGCCGGTAGCACCGGCAGGGCTTTCGCGAGCGCGATCACCGGCCCCGAACGGACGGGCCCGCCGGATTTTCCCGGCACGCCATCCGAATGCCCCTCGAGGGTCGTTGCCCGTCGTGCCCGTGAGGAACGTACCGCAGGAATTCTTTTGCAAGGGATGTTCTCAACCGTGAACGGCCGGACGGCCGCACAGCAGGGACAGGATTTTTTACCCAAACGCTACCAAAGGAAAACCAAGATGAACGAAGGGGACCCTACCAGTAGTCCTTACCACCCATCCGGGATGACCGGAAACCATTTGATTTTCTGGGGTCCAACCAACCGGGAACACCCTCGGAACGCCCGCTCTCTGCCGCCCTTCAGGCACTGATCCACGGCCGCTCCGGCGTTCTGTTCCCGGTTGAGGACCACAGAACGCCAAGGAGCCGCCATGAACGCCGCCCTCCAGCTTGACATTCCGTACATCGATCCATTCGAGGCCGCCAGCCGCATCGACATCGAAAATCTGCGCGACCGGCACCCGTCCGACATCGCCGAGGCCCTGGAGGCCGCGGATCTGCCGCCGCTTGAAATCGTCGAAACGCTCCTGAAGATCGGCAACCGCAAGGCCGTCGGGACTTTTGCCCAGCTGCCGTTCGAAATCCAGCGGGCCTGCCTGGAGGCCGGCAACACCCGCACCATGCTGCGCTTCATCGAAAACATGGAGCCCGACGACCGCGTGGACCTGCTCAAGGCGGTGGATGCGGATGTCAGCGAAACCATGATGCCGCTGATCGCCCAGGCCGAGCGCAACGAGATCCGGCGCCTCTGGAATTACGAAGAGGGCACCGCCGGGGCGGCCATGACCACCGAATACGCGTTTCTGCCGGCCCACATCACCGTGCGCGAAGCGCTGGAAAAACTGCGCCTGCAGGCCCCCAACAAGGAGACCATCTACTACGTCTACATCATCGACGACCAGCGCCGCCTGCTGGGCATGATCTCCCTGCGCGACCTGATCATGTCCAAGCCCCAGGCCCGGCTGGCCGCCGTCATGCAGGACCATGTGATCGCGGTCCCCCACGACATGAACGTGGAAGAGGTCGCCGGCCGGATCTCCAAGTACGACTTCCTGGCCCTGCCGGTGGTGGACGGCGAAAACCGGCTGGTGGGGATCATCACCGTCGATGATGTCATCGACATCATGGAGGCCGAAAACACCGAGGACTTCCACCGCATCTCCGGCGTGGTGCCCTTCGAGGAGGAATACTTCAAGCGCCCGCTGACGCGCCTTTTCTGGAACCGCATCTGGTGGCTGGCCATTCTGCTGTTCACCTCGCTGCTCTCCACCACCATCATGGAATGGAATTCCGCGGTGGTGCACCAGATGGTGGCCCTGGTATTTTTCATCCCGATGGTCACCGGGACCTGCGGCAACGCCGGCACCCAGTCGGCCACCATGGTGGTGCGCGCCCTGGCTCTGGGGGAGGTTTATCCGAGGGATTTTCTTAAAATTTTTCGCCGCGAACTGGTCATGGGCCTGGCCCTCGGGCTGGCGCTGGGGCTGATGGCCTACTTTCGGGTCATCCTGCAGGACAGCAACCTGATCCTGGCCTGCATCGTCTCGACGGCCCTGGTGGCCACTTTGCTGACCGCCAACCTGGCCGGCGCCCTGATTCCGCTGGTGCTCCGGAAAGCCCGGCTGGACCCGGCCCTGACCGCCGGGCCGTTCATCGCAACGATCATCGATGCGGTCGGCATCACCATCTATTTCCAGATCGCCATCGCGCTGATGAGGGTATTTTAGCCGGCAGCGTCCGGCCCGCGTCCCGAGGCCATCGTGATACCACCCGACCCCTGCCAAGCCGATCCGCCGCCGCGCAACCCGGCGATTCTGACCCGGTTTTTTGCACCGCTGGCGCTGCAGTCGGCCTCCCAGGGTCTGACCTACCCGCTGGTGGCCATGGTGGCCTCGCGCGGCGAAGGCGGCGCCCTCAACCTCGCCGGCCTGGCCCAGGCCACCACGGTCCTCTTCCTGCTGGGGACCCTGGGCTTCGGCCTGGTGACCACCGGCATGGTTTTCGCCAAGAGCGCCCCCGGCTTTCGGGCTTTCCAGCGGGTCTGCCGGGTGATCGCGGCCGTGGTGCTGCTGGCCCAGGCCCTGCTCTGCCTGCCGCAGCCGGCGCACTTCCTGTTTGCCGACCTGATCGGTCTGCCGCCCTCCATCGAGCTGCCGGCGCGCATCTCGCTGCTGGCGAGCCTGCCCATTCAGCTGCTCTTTTTCCTGCGGATCCCCTATCAGGTGGCGATGTACAACGGCCGGGCGACCGGCCGGGCCAGCATCGCCACCCTGCTGCGGATCGGGCTGACCTTGCTGCTCTCACCGCTTTTCTGTCAACTCGGCTGGGTGGGCCCGCTGTGGGCCATCGTTTGCCTGACCATCCCGGTGGGCTTCGAAGTGCTCCTCTCGGGTCTGCTGGCGCGCCCTTTCCTGCGGCGCCTGGGGCCCGGCGCGGGCCCCGCGCAGTCCCCGGGTGAAATCTTCCGGTTCAACCTGCCGCTTTCGGTCAGCGGCTATCTCCTGGCGTTTGCGGCCATCGTGCTGGGGGCGGTCATCGCCCGGGCTGCGGCCCCCGAGCGGATGCTGCCGGTCTACTTCCTGGCCCTGGGCCTGGCCACGCCCCTGGCCTACGGCGCCACCCGCCTGCAGGAGGTGGTGCTGGCCTTCCCACCGCGGTTCCTGGGCGACCGCCAGATCCTTAACTTTTCCCTGGGGGCCGGGGCCGTCTTGGGCACCCTGCCGCTGGCGTTCATTCTGCCCGGGCTGGCTGAAGTCTACTACATCGGGCTGCAGAAGCTGCCGCCCGGTGACCTGACCCTGG
>JASFIY010000516.1:0-3029 GCA_050122415.1 Desulfobacteraceae bacterium | reverse complement strand
TTCCATATCCACGTAGCGGGGGTGCTGCTTGACGGCAACCCGGAAATGACCGGCCTGCCCCGAAACCTCCACCACTTCGGACAGCGTCAGTAACTCAACGTTCAAGTGCCGACCGCACTCGACCAACTTGGGCGAAACGATTCACATGGCGCAGTCGTTGGTCGGGTAGGTCTTGTCCAGCTGGGCCATCACCCCGCCGATCCCCGCGCTCTTCTCCACCATGTGGACGAAGTAGCCGCTGTTGGCCAGGTCCAGCGTGGCCTGGATGCCGGCGATGCCGCCGCCGACCACCAAAACAGATCCCAAAGGTTTCTCAGACATGTGCACCTCTCTCGTGTGATGGGAGTTGGGGGGCATCCCCCGCGCTCCGGTGGGTTCCGAACGGCCGGGCCGCTTCACGGCGGCCTGGCAAACGGTCTCCGAAAGGCCGTACTCCCGACAGAAGCGGAGCCAGTCGGCCTCCCGGATGCGGTAGCGTTTGCCGACGGTCCGGGCGGCTTTGAGCTTTCCGCTCCGGATCCAGTTGGACACCGTGTTGCGGTGGACGTTCAGCGTGCGGGCCAGCATGCCCACTTGAATTTCAATCATATTCCTTCCCCACTTTCGGCCGCACCGGTGAGCGCAGGATTTCCAGGATGCGCGCACACATCCTGGGGACCGCCGCCTGGACCGGCGCGGAGAGGCCAGGCCGAACGGTCTCGGGAATCTGCGCGACCTGGACCACCAGAACGCGCACCTCCATCGGGGTCGATTGCCGGAGTTCCTTGAGCATGTTGGTGGTGGGAAACTGGTGCAGCGAAAAATCGACGATCTTGGCGGGGCTGATGGCATCCACGTCGATTTCGAGGATTTCCCCGGCCGGCCGGTCGGTGTGGTCCATGGCGTCGACGACGATCAGCCGTTCGGGTTTCTGGGGCACCAACAGCAGGTCGAAGAGGATGTCGCGGATGGCGGTGCCGACATCCAGGGCGCCCACCCACGTCGGCAGGGCGTGGTCGGCGGTCAGACGCTCGATGACCTGCGGCCCGAAGCCGTCATCGCCCAGCAAGGGGTTCCCGCAGCCGAAAACCAGAGACCGTTTTTCAAAAAGCGGGTTCATACCGGGAGCGCCTGCGAAAAAATTCTGAATGGGGTTCAGTGAATAGAGCCAACTAGAGTCGATGAGAGCCTCATAACAGGCTTGTTCCATTTGTGCAATAAAAATTTTTCCTGTTTTCAAAATTTTTTGCATATATTGCACATTTCGCAAAATGAGCCGCTCTCACGGCACAATGGATCCGTTTTGGCATCCAATGAAGACCGGGCGAGCGCCGCACTGCTTTAGCGAGGGAAACCGCGGGTGGGGCGAGGCGAGGTTTGGGGGGAACGATAGGGACTGTTTTGAAACGGCGGTATCTGTCCGGCGGGCCTCTGAAAGACTAACCGAATGGCGGTTGGCGATTTATGACCCATCGTCCCGGGCCGAGCATCGCAGCAGCCGGCGATCAAGGCCTTGTGGCGGTTTGAGCGCAAGCGAGTTTCACAGGGCCCGCCGGCTGCGGGAAGCGCAAGGTGTCAGTCGCGGGTCAGCTGACGGTACTTGATCCGATGGGGGCGGTCGGCCTCGGCCCCCAGCCGGCGCCTGCGGTCCGCTTCATAGTCCGAGTAGTTGCCCTCGAACCACACCACCCGGCTGTCGCCCTCGAAGGCCAGGATATGGGTGGCGATGCGGTCCAGAAACCAGCGGTCGTGGCTGATCACCACCGCGCAGCCGGCGAAGTTCTCCAGGGCCTCCTCCAGCGCCCGCATGGTGTTGACGTCCAGGTCGTTGGTGGGCTCGTCGAGCAGCAGAACGTTGCCGCCGGCCTTGAGCATGCAGGCCAGGTGCACCCGGTTGCGCTCGCCGCCGGAGAGCTTGTCGACCTTTTTCTGCTGGTCGCTGCCGGTGAAATTGAAACGGGCGACATATGCCCGGGATTTGACCGCCACCCCCCCCAGATCGATGACGTCGCGGCCGTCGGAAACCACCTCCCAGATGGTTTTCTGGGGATCCAGGCTGTCCCGGTCCTGGTCCACGTAGGCCAGCCGGACGGTCTCGCCGACGCGGATGGTGCCCGCATCCGGCGCCTCGCGGCCGATGATCATCTCAAAAAGGGTGGACTTGCCGGCGCCGTTGGGCCCGATGACGCCGACGATGCCGCCCGGCGGCAGACGAAAGGACATCTCCTCAAACAGCAGCCGGTCGCCGTAGGCCTTGGCGACGCCTTCGGCTTCGACCACCAGCTCCCCCAGCCGCGGCCCGGGCGGAATGTAGATCTCGAGGTCCCGGGCATGGGCGGCGCTCTCCTGGGAGAGCAGTTTTTCGTAGGCGCTGATGCGCGCCTTGGACTTGCTCTGGCGCGCCTTGGGGCTCATCCGGATCCACTCCAGCTCCCGCTGCAGGGTTTTCTGGCGGTGGCTTTCGGCCTTTTCCTCCTGCCGCAGGCGCTCCTGCTTCTGCTCCAGCCAAGAGGAGTAGTTGCCCTTCCAGGGGATGCCGTGGCCGCGGTCCAGTTCCAGGATCCAGCCGGCCACGTTGTCCAGGAAGTAGCGGTCATGGGTGACGGCGATGACGGTGCCCTCGTACTGCTGCAGGTGGTGCTCCAGCCAGGCCACGGACTCGGCGTCCAGGTGGTTGGTGGGCTCGTCCAGCAGCAGGATGTCCGGTTTCTGGAGCAACAGCCGGCAGAGGGCCACCCGACGCTTTTCACCGCCGGAGAGCAACTTGACCGGCGTTTGGCCCTCGGGGCAGCGCAGGGCGTCCATGGCCATGTCCAGCCGGGCGTCCAGGTCCCAGGCGTCGCGGGCGTCGAGCTGCTCCTGGACCTCCCCCTGGCGCTGGATCAGGGCGTCCATCTGGTCGTCAGACATCGGCTCGGCAAACTGCTCGTTGATGCGGTTGAACTCCGCCAGCAGATCGACGGTCTCCTGGAGCCCTTCCTCCACGCTCTGACGGACCGTTTTGCCCTCGTCCAGGGTGGGCTCCTGGGCCAGCAGCCCCACGCTGAGCC
>JASFIY010000515.1:0-3031 GCA_050122415.1 Desulfobacteraceae bacterium | reverse complement strand
TCACAGCGCCCGACAGGATGGCCGCGGTGATTCCGAGCCACCACCGGCGGCCATGGCGCGGGCGGGTCCTGGATTCCATTTTCCGACTTACGGTTTAAGCTTGTCCGGGACCTCGATCCCCTTCTCGGTGAGATACTTGATGGTTCCGGGGTGCAGCGGAATCGGCGCATACGTCACCGTGTTCTCGGGCGTGGTGTAGTCCGCCGAGGGGTGAATCTTGAGCAGGTACTCCCGGTTTTCGAAAAGGGCTTTGGCCAGGTTGTAGACCAGTTCGGTGTCCAGGGTGCTCTGGCAGATCAGCACATTCCACACGCCGATGGTGGGAACCGGCTGGTCGACGCCGCGATAGATGCCGCCGGTCAGGTCCACCGCCGCATACTCGCTGTTGGCGGCCAGGATTTTTTCGGTCTGCTCGGGGGTGAAGCTCAAAATGTGGATCTCATGGGTGGTGGCCAGGTCCAGGATGGAACTGGTGCCCGGACCCACCGACCAGGAGCCCATGTCGATGGTCCCGTCGCGCAGCGCATTGGCGTTTTCGGTGAAGGAAAGGCGGCTGTCGGTGTAATCCTCCGGGTTAATCCCCAGCGCTTTCAAAACGGCCTCGGTCATGAAGTTGGTGCCGCTGCCCGGGCTGCCGGTGCTGATTTTTTTGCCCTTGAGCTGCATCACATCGGTGATGCCGCTGCTTTTCAAGGTCACCATCTGCAGCAGGTTGGGGTAGAGCATGCCGAGAGCCAGGATGTCGTTCTTTTTGCCCTCGAATTTGCCGCTGCCCTCGAATCCGGCCACCGCCACGTCGCCCATCACCATGCCGACGACGGTCTCGCCCTTGTGGGCCAGCTTGACGTTTTCCACACTGGCGCCCGTGACCTCGGCCACGGCCTGGACGCCCGGCACGTGCTTGCTCCAGACTTCCGCAATACCCCCGCCCAGGGGATAATAGACGCCGCCGGTGCCGCCGGTGCCGATGGAAATAAACTCGGTTTTGGCCGACGAAACGCCGCTGATGCCAAAAACCAGCGCAATGCAAAGACCCGCCACCAGACTTTTTCGTTTCATGAATTCCCTCCAGTCGTTTGATCGAAGTTCTTTACAATTTTCTCACAACATGCCGCACCCTACGATTTATCCGTCACTCCGTCACCGTCGAAATGGTCAGCTTGACGCCCTGGGGTTTTTCCGTCATGCCGATCACCGGATAGACAAACGCGGCCGATGCGCCGGGTTCCACCAGCCCTTTGTTCGTTTGTGCCGGAACCAGGCCGGCAACCGCCTTGCCGTTGTCCAGGAAGATCCGCACCCGGTAACGCTGCGGCTGGTCGCTGACATTTTTCAGTTCCACGCTCAGATGGAGCACCTCCTGGCCTTCATACTTTTTGAACATGCAGGTCAGCGACTCCAGCGCGGCCTCGGCTGCCACCTCCGTTTGGAGGTTTTCCGCCGCCACGCAGGGAAACGCCTCCTCGGATTGCGCCAGACCCGGGCACGCCGCCGCGACCGCCATCAGCACCAGCACCGCCAACCCCGCCGAACGCCATCTGTCCATCATCTCCTCCTCCGTTTCACGTTTCCGTTTAGCTGACTCGTAAAGAAAGACATATTTTTTGTTTTAATCATATTAGGTTCGCTGCTGTCAACGGGATTCAGACCCCGATGACAGGCTGATCGGGGTTTCACGAGATGAAACAGCGGCCGGAGATCTTCGGATATTCTAGATGAGAAATAAGGAAAGTTGATCGGAGGGGCTGGGAGAGTGGAGAATGGGGAAGAAAACGCGCACGCCGTGCGGCTCACCTCGAGCCGCGCCGGAAGCGGCCGCGGGGGAAGAAACCATTTTCTTACGCTATTCTAGCCGATTGATAATAATGTCTTAATTTACCTCCGCCATACCTGCAGGCACTTCTGTGGATGCCTCCCCAGAGGCCGCGCCGGTCACCCGCTGGTCCCGCCCTTCCGGCGCACGCTTCAAAAAATCGGTTACCGGGTTGACGTGACGACAACAAGGAAAGGAGGGATGCTTATTTCAGATGCCCATCTCGATCGGTCTCAGAGTTTTCAAAGATTCGTTTTTTAGAATGTATGGATGATCAAACCAAAAGGAGGGAATGAATGATGTACACGGCACGGAAAATAGCGACGATTGCGGTAATCGTGCTGGCCGGCATGCTGCTGGTGGCGCACAGTGCCCTGGCGGACAGCGGCAGGGGCGAAATCATGCGCGAGCGGCTTCGCCAGCAGGGCATCAAGAATGTGATCGTCATGATACCCGACGGCTGCGACGAAACCGTCCAGACCGCCGCCCGCTCTTACAAGGGCGAGGATCTGCAGGTGGACAAGATGGTGGGCGGGGCTGTCAAGACCCACATGGCCAACTCCATCATCACCGGGTCGGCCGCGGCCGCCACGGCCTTTGCCACCGGCCACAAGACCACCGTGAAGTTCCTGGGCGTGGGGCCGCGCGTCGATGACCTGCTGACGGGTTTCTTGCCCACGGCCGCGCCCTACGCCCCGGTGGCCAGCGTTCTGGAGGCGGCCAAGCTCGCCGGCAAGGCCACCGGCATCGTGGCCACCTCCCGGGTGACCCACGCCACCCCGGCGGCCTTTGCCTGCCACATCCCTGACCGCAACCTGGACAACGAGATCATGGAGCACATGGTCTACAACAACGTGGATGTCGTCTTCGGCGGCGGCGCCCGTCACCTGATCCCGGAAGGCGCGAGCTACACCACCAGCTTCAACGACACCTGGGGCGGCAAGCGCACCGACGGGGAGGATCTGTTGAAAGTTCTCAAAAAACGCGGCTACACGTTCGTTGACAACAAAGACGACATGCTGGCTCTGGTCGAGGGACCGGTCTGGGGCATGTTCGACGACAGCCACATGCAGCCGGACATCGATCGCCAGTACTTTGCGGAGCACGAGCCTTCCCTGGCCGAAATGACCCAGAAGGCCATCGAGCTGCTCTCCCAGGACGAGGACGGTTTCTTTCTCATGGTGGAAGGCTCCCAGGTGGACTGGGCCGGCCACAACA
>JASFIY010000514.1:0-3037 GCA_050122415.1 Desulfobacteraceae bacterium | reverse complement strand
CAGCCCGCAGGACCCCTGGACGCGGGCGGTTTCTTTTGGTTCGTTTTCTTTTCCGCAAAAGAAAATGAACAAAGAACACCGAGGTGTTGCAACTCCGGACCTGTCACCGAAGTACCCGCCAAAATTCCTTACTCCCAAAACACCCCACTGCCGCGGGTAAAATGGCTTTTTCGACTGCAGCCCGTCTCCGCCTGAAAGAAAATCCCCGCAGCCTCAGTGCATCAGAAAGATGAAATCGGCTGCCGCGGCATCCATGCGTCCCGGCTCGATATCCCCCGGCACCTCCGGCAGGATCACCACCGCCGGAAGGCCGCCGTAGGCCTCGAGCTGGGCCGGGATACCCGGTTTCCAGGCGTGCCCGACGCCGGTCAGGATCACCATCCGCGCCTCGGGGTGCTCCTTGAGGTAGGCGATGGCGTTCAGCGCCATGCTCTTGTCCCACACCAGCTGGGCTTCACAGAAATTGGTGAAATCCAGGTGCCCGTGGGCGTGGGCCCCGAAAGCCTGCCGGATGTAGGTCATGTAGGCGGGGTCCACCTCGCAGGTCACGGCCGCCGGCAGCTGGCCGCGCTGGGCGGCCGAAAGCGACTGAAACCCGCCGCGGGCCACCTGGCGGGTGATATCGGGGGCGACGTTGAGCGCCACCAGCGCCAGCTCGCGCTCCCGGGCGTAATCGAACACCGTGCGGTAGGCCGACCAGGGGTAGTTCCAGTTGCGGTAATACACCTTTTCAAAATCCGCCGGCGAGAGCTCGCCAGCCACCCAACGGTCCAGCTCCGCCTGGCTCTCGCGGCGGAACATCTCCAGGCCCACGGCAACCCGCGCGCCGGCGGCATCCAGGGCCGCGATGACTTTGCGCTGCATCTCATGGTGCAGCTGCTCGCTGTGCTGCTCGCCCACCACCACCAGGCGTTTGGCGAGGAGCTCGGGCAGGGCCTCCTGGAGGGTCACGGTCACCTTGCGGTTGAGATCGTAAAGCCGGTCGACGGCCGCCGCCGGGGCCGCCGCCAACAGCCAGCAAAGAATCGCTGCGAAAATGGTGCGCTTAGCGTACATCGCCGCTCCTTTCGGTCGGTTGGGAACTCAGGGCCAGGTGTGCACCACCGGGGAGCGCGCCGCCGGCCAGGTGCCCTTGGCCTGATTGACGCCGTCCCGGAACACCAGGTAGCTGGTCTTGCCATAGTGGGTGATCTTGCGGGCCACCAGCGCCGCATCGGCTTGGGCGAGGGGCAGGAAAACCGCCACCACCGCCCCCGCCGCATGGGGCTGGGGCCAGACCGCGAAGAGGGTCTCCCCCGGGTCGGCATAGCGCCGCCCGGCGACGCTGAATTCCGCGGTGCCCAGCGCCATTTCGGCCGGACGCAGGTCCAGCAGCCCGGCCGGCGGCATGGCCCCCACCCAGAGCAACGATCGGCTGCGCCAACGCTCCGGGCTGAGGGCCGAAGCCCGCACCAGCCGTGCCTGCTGCAGCCCCAGGGAACGCACCAGGAGGTCCGCGGCGGCTTCGAGTTCCGGCGCGGCCGCGTCCGGCAGCACCACCAACGTCTCCTTGGCGGCCTTGAGGGTGTTGACGGTGGGCGGGATTTCCTCGGCTGACAGCCGCCGGAAAAGGTCGAAATCGGGGTCGGCTTCCAGGCGCAGGGGGGCTTCGGCCACGGAAAAGGAAAAGCGCGTGGCGGGTCCCGTCAGGGGCAATCGGCGGGAGACGCGGGTGGTGGCCGTGAACAACGTCAGGGGCACCTCCAGCTGATAGTGGGGCGGCTTCTGGGTGAGGGTTCCGCTCACCTGGTAGCCCTCTTTCAGCGCCGTCAGCCGAACGTCCGCCAGGGCCAGCTGCGGCCCCCCGGCGCGTGTCACCCACTGGTCGAAAAAGCCCTGCAACGGTTCACGGGAATATTTCTCGAAGGCCGCCCGGAGATCGTCCCAGCCGGCGCGCCGAAACCGATGGGTCTCGTAAAAATCCCGCAGGGCCTGATCGAAGGCGACGTCCCCCACCTGGCGTCGCAGCATGTGGAACACGAAGGCCCCCTTGTCGTAGCCCACCACCTTGGAAAGCGGGTCGCTGCGATGGGTGAAGCGCGCCAGGGCGAACTCCCGCTCCGGCAGCGCCAGGGTGGCGTAGCCCCGCAGCAGCTCGCGGCGGTATTCCCGGGCCGCCGCCGGCCCCTGCAGCTCCCGGAAGTGGTAGTCGGCCACGTAGGTGGCCAGCCCTTCGCTCCAGTTGCCGCCGCGGGGGTCCACGTAGACCCCGTTGCCCCACCAGCAGTGGGCGATCTCATGGCCCAGGCTGGTGCTGAGGATAAACGGCAGGCGCAAAACCCTCCCGCCCATCAAGGTGTAGCCGGGGAATCCGTAGCCGGTGGGGAAAAAATTTTCCACAACGGCGAACTGCGGGAAGGGGTAGGGCCCGAAGCGGTCCTGGTAACGCGCCATGTATTCCAGGCTGGCGTCCAGGTAGGCGTCCGCCAGATCCCGGTTGGGGGCGAAGAGGTAGACCGCCGCGCTGAGACCGTCCGCCGACCGGTGTTTCACATGGTAAGGACCGGCGGAAAGCGCCAGACCCTCCAGGGGCTGGTCGACCCGCCAGCGCGACAGCGTGCGGCCCCCGCGGGTCTCCGCCCCCAGATCGCGACCGGCGGTGACCGCCAGGGTTCCGGCCGGGGCGCTGACGGTCAGCTCGAAAGTCTCCGCGCGCCCGGGCAAACGGGGGTACCAGCCCGCGCCGGCCAGCAGAAAGGTGCCGTCGGGGGAAATGCTGCCGCTGACCCCGTAGCCCGGGTTGTCGGTGTTGACGGGCAGCACCGGCACCGGGTCGTCAAAGACCGCCGTGTAGCGGATCGCGACTTCTACGGGCCCGCCGGCGGCGGCGCCCGCCAGGGGCACCCGCAGACGCCCGTCGCTGAAATCAACCGGCAGCGGGCGGCCGTCCACCCGGACGGCGGTCACCGCGGCCCGCGGGGAAAGAAAAAATGTCAGCCCACCGGCGCCCTCCCCCGCCAGTTGAATCCGGTCCTCGGCGGTCAAGCGCTGTTGGTCG
>JASFIY010000513.1:0-3041 GCA_050122415.1 Desulfobacteraceae bacterium | reverse complement strand
TTGGGGATTGAAAAGGTCTGGGATTCCATGGCCGTTTCCTCCTTGGATTGCGGTTTGCGGAAGGTTGCGCCGAGCGGCGGCCCGCGGGGAAATACAGTCGGGGGCGCACCGCGGTCGCTTCACGCAAGGAATTCGGCCTTAAAATATAGCCGAACCCGAACGAGTTCAAGAACGCCGGCACGGGGCGACCCGCGGGGCTCAGGGCGCCTGCAGACGGCGCCATTTTTCCCGCGGCAAAAACTCTTCGAGTTGAAAAACAACCGGGGCTACCGCCAAATGAAAATTAACAAATTGATATTAATATGTTTTTTTATTTTCTGGGGCCAACCGCAGCAAGGGAAAATTCTTGACATATTTTCCTGATATTCCTACCATGGCCAGCACACGGACCCACCGCCAACCGCAAAGGAACCCGCCCATGACCTGCAGTGCCCCCCTCAGCGCCAGCATGGAAGACTACCTCGAGGCGATTTTCCACATCGTGGCGGAGAAACAGGCCTCCCGGGCCAAGGACATCGCCCAGCGCCTGAAGGTCAACAATTCCTCGGTCACCGGTGCCTTGCGGGCCCTCTCGGAAAAAGGGCTCATCAACTACGCCCCCTACGACGTCATCACCCTCACCCCCGAGGGCCGGCAGCTGGCCGAGGAAATCGTTCGCAAACATGAGGCGTTGAAGGATTTTTTCGTCACGATTCTCCACATCAGCGAGGAGGAGGCCGAGATGGCCGCCTGCGGTATGGAGCACGCGGTTTCGCCCAATATCCTGGACCGCCTGTTGCGCTTCACCGAATTTCTGGAGATCTGCCCGCGGGGCGGCGTGAGCTGGATTGACAATTTCTGGGAAAACGTGGAGAGGGGCTGCGACCGGATGGAGCCCTACGAAGACTGCCGGCGCTGCATCCAGGACTGCCTGGCGGAGTTCAACACCAAAAAGTCCCAGATCGACGCCAGCGAAGGCGAAACGGTCCTGCGCGATCTCACCCGCGGTCAGCGCTGCAAACTGCTGAAGGTCAAGGGCCGCAGCAATCTGAACCGCAAGCTCAAGGCCATCGGCGCGGCCCGGGGCAGCATTTTCGAAGTCGAAAATGTCCTCAGCCCGGACCGGGTGATGGACGTCAAGGTCAAGGGCTATCACATCTCCCTGCGCCAGGACGAAGCCGCCAAAATCGTGGTGGAACCCCTGGGCTGAGCCGCCCCTGCGATGGAAACCCCGCCGCAACGGTGGGAGACGGTCAGCTGAAGCCCAGCAGCCGGCCGCCCTGCCACACCCCGAAAGCCGCCAGCCAGGCCAGCGAGGTGCTGTAGACGATGCTGAAGGCCATCCAGCGCAGCGAGCCGGTTTCCCGCCGGATGGCTGCGATGGTGGCCAGACACGGCAGATAGAGAAGCACGAAAACCATCATCGCCAGGGCCGAAAGGGGCGTCATGCCGGCCCGGTGGAGGGCGGCTTGGAGGTCCGCGCCCTCGTCGGCCGAGTCCACGGCGTGCAGCACGCCCATGGTGCTGATGACGATCTCCTTGGCCACAAACCCCGTCAGCAGGGCCACGCCGCCGCGCCAGCTGATGCCGATGGGGGCGAATACCGGTTCCAGCGCCCGGCCGATCCGCCCGATGTAGGACTTTTCGATGCGCTCGACCTCCCGGGCGCTTTCAATTCGGGCAAGGGCCGCGCGGCGCTCCGTCTCCAGGGCCGCGCGCTCCTCGGCCGGGGCCTCGAGCAGGCGCTGGCTGAAGGCCGCGTCCACCCGTTCGGCTTGCGCCGCGTAGTCGGCGGAGTAATCGATCTGGCGCGGAAAGGCCGTCAGAAACCAGACGACAACCGCCCCCGCCAGAATGATCCCGCCCATCTTGCGCAGAAAGATTTTGCTGCGATCCCACATGTGAATCAAGAGGCTTTTGAGCATGGGCACCCGGTAAGGCGGCAGTTCCATCACGAAGGGGGCATCGGCCCCGCGCAGGAAGGTGGAGCGCATCAACCGGCCGGTGACGATCGAAACCAGAATTCCGGTCAGATAGATCGCAAAAATCACCGTCCCGGCCCGCGGGCCGAAAAAGGCCCCGGCCAGAATGATGTAGACCGGCAGCTTGGCCGAACAGGACATGAAGGGCGTGATCAGTATTGTAAGTTTGCGGTCCTTCTCGCTCTCCAGGGCGCGGGAGGCCATCACGGCCGGCACGTTGCAGCCGAACCCCATCAGCATGGGGATGAAGGACTTGCCGTGCAGCCCGATGAGGTGCATGATCCGGTCCATCAGAAAGGCGGCCCGGGCCATGTAGCCGGTGTCTTCGAAAAGGGCGATGAAAAAGAAGAGGATCAGGATGTTGGGCAAAAAAACGATGATGCTGCCCACCCCGGCGATGACCCCGTCGAGCACCAGGTCCTTCAGCAACCCCTCGGGCAACAGGGCCCTGAATCCCTGGGCGAACCAGCCGACACCGGCGTCGATCCAGTCCATGGGATAGGCCCCCAGGGTGAAGGTCAGCTGGAACATGGCCCAGATGAAAAAAAAGAAGATCGGGAAACCGAGAAAGCGGTTGGTGAGCACCAGATCGATGTTGCGGGAAATGTCCACCCGCCGCCGGGTGGAGGTGGTCATCACTTCTTTGACGATGCCCGCGATGAACCCGTAGCGTTCATCGGTCATCAGGATTTCGGGGTCCTCGTCGAAGCGGTCCATCAGGTGGCCGCGCAGCCGCGCGGCTTCCGCCAGAATCTCATTGCCGAAGGCGCCGGCCTTCTCCAGCACGCGCGCTTTGACGATCTTGTCGTCCTCCAGCAGCTTGATCGCCGTCCAGCGCGGTTCATAGGGCGGCGAAAAGTCGCTGCGGGCGGCCATGAAGTCCCGCAGGGCGCCGACTGCCGCCTCGATGTCCTTGCTGTACTTGACCTTGCGACTGGGCGCGGCCGCCGCCCCATGCTCCGAGAGCGCGATGGCGTGGGCGATCAGCGCCTCCATGCCCTCGTTCTTGTTGCCGACGGTGAAGACCACCGGCACCTCCAGCAGCTCCGAAAGCTTTTCGGCATCGATCTTGATGCCCCG
>JASFIY010000512.1:0-3053 GCA_050122415.1 Desulfobacteraceae bacterium | reverse complement strand
GATATCCAGGCGGGGATCGATTTTGGCAGGGCCATGGGGGGGCTGGACGGCATCCTGATCATCGTCGGCCAGCGGCTGGGAGTTTGGGGAAAGCTGCAGGTGGTGCCCGTTTGCGGAAAAAAGGGTTGAGTTTTAAGGGCAAAAAAAGTAGATAGGAACAATTCGAAATTCTTTGAGATTCTTAAATTGCGACCTGGTTTGAAACCATCTTGGAGGCGGAGTTTGCGATGAAAACCATGTGGGCTCCCTGGCGCATCACGTACATCCTGGGGGAAAAAGAGGAAGGCTGCGTCTTCTGCAAGGCCATGGGCCCCGAGGACGCCTTGACCCTCTTCAAGGGGCCGCAGACCCTGGTGGTGATGAACAAGTTTCCCTATATCAACGGGCACCTGCTGGTGGCCCCGACCCGGCACATCGCGGCCCTCGACCAGCTCAGCGGCCGCGAGATGGCCCTCATGCTGAAAACCGTGGAACAGTCCATCGCCGTTCTCAAGCGCGTGATGCGCCCCGACGGTTTCAATGTCGGTCTCAATCTGGGCAGGGTGGCCGGCGCCGGGGTGGAGGAGCACCTTCATTTTCACATCGTCCCCCGCTGGTACGGGGACGTCAACGCCCTGGCGGTCTTTGCCGACGTGCGGGTGATTCCCGAACACCTCCAGGCCACCTTCGAAAATTTGAAGCCGCACTTTAACGAAATAGATTTAAGTATTTAAATTCAGGAGATAAAAATGAAAAACTTAAAGATGGTTCTGTCCGTGCTGATTATCATCCTGATCGGCCTGGTGATATACCAAAACAAGGACTTTTTTCTCCAAAAGCCGGACCTCAGCTTGAACCTCTTTTTTATCAATTGGGAAAACAACGATAAACTCAACAACGCGATCATTTTTGCGGGCTGTTTTCTGCTGGGCATCCTGATTTCCTATTTTTTCAGCCTGTCGGGACGCTTCCGGGCCAACAAGACCATCAAGAACCTCAGCACGACGGTCGATTTGCAAGTGCAGAAGATATCCGAGCTCACCCGGCAGAACGAAGCCCTCAAAGCCGGCAGCGGCACCCAACCCGCCGAAACCCTCGACGCTGCCTCCCGGGGCTGACCCCTTGCGCCGCTGATTCATGCGCGCAAGGCTCGCGGGCGGCCGGCGCCGTCCTGCCTGCCCGCGCCAACCGTTGATCGGGCCTGATCCGAAAAAAGACCACTGCAGGGGCGGGTTTTTCGGATGATGCCCGTTGTTTTTTTCTGACAGCATCCCGTGTTGACGAGCAGATGGCGGTCTCAGCCGAGTTAAACCCAATGAGTGCACCCAAAGCCACCCCCATGATCCAGCAGTACCTCGCCATCAAGGAGCAGCATCCGGACGCCATCCTGTTCTACCGCATGGGGGATTTTTACGAAATGTTCTTCGAGGACGCCAAAGTGGCCGCCGGTGCCCTGGAGATCACGCTGACCTCGCGCAACAAGAATGAAAGCGTTCCGGTTCCCATGTGCGGCGTTCCCTACCGGGCGGCCCAGGGATACATCGAGCGTCTGATCGCCCAGGGCTTCAAGGTGGCCATCTGCGATCAGATCGAAGACCCGGCCACGGCCAAGGGGCTGGTCAAAAGGGAGGTGGTGCGGGTGGTCACCCCCGGGATGATCGTCGACAACAGCTTTCTGGACGCCAAATCCAACAATTTCATCCTGGCCATCGCGCGCCTCCAGGCGGCCATCGGGGTGGCCTACCTGGACATCTCCACCGGTACCTTCCGGCTGTTTGAAGCGGCCGCCGCCGCAACCATCCGCGAGGAGATCCTGCGGGTCTCCCCGAGCGAGATCCTGCTGGCCGAGGAACTCCGCGGCGACGCGCAAATTTCGGCGCTGCTGGCCGCCCTGCCCGAGGCGGCGGTCTCATTCGTGGACCCCGGCGCATTCGACTACCGCAAAAGCCGCACCAGGCTCCTGGCGCAGTTCAACACCATTTCCCTGGAAGGCTTCGGCTGTGAGGATCAAAAGGCCGCCGTCTGCGCCGCCGGGGCGGTCCTGTACTACGTGCGCGAAACCCAGAAGCAGGATCTGGCGCACCTGGCCCGGATCGCAACCTATCGCCTGGAAAACCACCTCCTGATCGACGAGATCAGCTGCCGCAACCTGGAGCTGCTGCGCAACATCCGCAGCGGCGGTCGCGGCGCAACCCTGCTCAGCATCATCGACAAGACGGTCACGGCCATGGGGGGCAGAACGATCAAACAGTGGCTGCGCTGCCCGCTGACGGACGCCGCCGCCATCGCCGCCCGGCTGGACGCCGTGGCGGAGGCCAAAGACGCCCTCTCGCTGCGGGGCCATCTGCGGGAGCAGCTCAAATCGGTCTTTGACCTGGAGCGCCTGGCCAGCAAAATCGCCATGGGGCAAGCCAACGCGCGGGACCTGGTGGCGCTCAAAAACTCCCTGGAAGCGCTGCCGGCCATCCACGCCGGCCTCGCTTCCCTGCAGAGCCCCCTCCTGCAGGGGGTTGCGGATACCCACGGCCTGGCGGCACTCGCCGAGAAGATCGCCCGGGCGGTCCGCGAGGATGCACCGCCGACGATCACCGATGGCGGGATCATCAAAGCCGGTTTCGATCCCGAGCTGGACGAGCTGATCCAGATCAGCCGCGACGGCAAAAGCTGGCTGGCCCGATTGGAAAGCGCGGAGCGCGAGGCGACCGGGATCGGCTCCCTCAAAGTCCGCTTCAACAAGGTCTTCGGCTATTACATCGAGGTTTCCAAAACCCACGCGGCCAAGGTGCCCGCCCATTATGTCCGCAAACAGACCCTGGTGAACGCCGAGCGCTACATCACCGAGGCGCTCAAGGAGTTCGAGGCCAGGGTGCTGGGCGCCGAGGAGCGGCGGGCGGCCCTGGAATACCGGCTGTTCAATGACCTGCGGGCCGAGGTGATGGCCCAGCGCGACGCTCTGCTGGCGGCCGCCGAGCATCTGGCGCGGCTGGACTGCCTGCTGGCGCTGGCCGAGGTGGCCGATCACAACGGCTACGTGCGGCCCGAGATCAACCTCGAGGGGGTCATCGAGATCACCG
>JASFIY010000511.1:0-3058 GCA_050122415.1 Desulfobacteraceae bacterium | reverse complement strand
CCGGCATCCCGCCCAGCTCCAGGGCCATGGCCAGGGAGAGATTACCGCTCAGCACCCCTTCCTGGATCACACCCGCCAAGCCGGCCAAAAGGCCGATTTTTCCCGCCAGAACGGAATTCAGCGAAATCCCCAGGTCCCCCAGCGCCTGCCCCAAATCCTGGTCCGACGGCAAAACCGAGCGCATCAAAGCGATCGCGCGCGACTGCTCGATGAGATTCAGGGCCCGCTGCCCGCTGTTCTCGGCGATCGCCAGGCGAACGACCAACGACGGGTCGGCTTCCGGCCCCAGCAGGCGTGCCGGGATCAGCGCCCGTCCCAGGCGGCGACAGGCGGCGACGCGCCGGAAGCCGCTGACCACGCGATAGGCGCCGCCGCCGGCTTGCAGGATGGGGGCCGTCATCAGGCCCAGGGTGGCGATGGAGCGGCACAGATCATCGGTGCCCCCCGCCGTCGTGATCCGCAGGGTCTCATCGGCCGCGTCGATGCGCGCAACCGCCACGGTGTCGACGGGCAGGGAGGCGACGGCGTCTTCAACCGATGGCTTCAATTACGTCCGGTGAGTCGTTTGAGGGCTTCCTGATAGCGGGCGCGCGTGTTTTCGATCACTTCCGGGGGCAGTGGCGGGGCCGGGGGTTCCTTGGGCCAGTCCAGGGTGCCCAGATAGTCGCGCAGGTACTGCTTGTCGAAACTTTTCTGAGCGCCGCCGGGGGCGTAGCTGTCTTTGGGCCAGAAGCGCGAGGAGTCCGGCGTCAGGACCTCATCGATCAGAATCATTTCCTCACCCAGCATCCCGAACTCAAATTTGGTGTCGGCGATGATGATGCCCTTGCCGCCGGCCAGGGACACCCCCTTGCGGTAAACCGCCAGGCTCAGCTCACGGGCCTTTTCCGCCCGGGCGGCCCCGATTTGGGCGACCATCTGGTCGAAGCTGATGTTCTCGTCGTGCGCCCCCAGATCGGCCTTGGTGGAGGGGGTGAAAATCGGCTCGGGCAGACGCTCGGACTCTTTCAAGCCCGGTGGCAGCTTGATGCCGCAGACCGCCCCGCTGCGCTGGTAGTCTTTCCAGCCCGAGCCGGAAATAAACCCGCGCACAACACACTCCACCGGCAGGGGGCGGGTTTTGCGAACCAGCAGACTGCGCCCGCGCAGCGTGTCCGCATAGGGCCTGCAGACCGAAGGAAACTGGTCCACGTCGCTGGTGATCACGTGATGGGGCACCAGCGACTGCATGACATCGAACCAGAAGAGCGATATTTGGGTCAGCACCACGCCTTTGCCCGGAATCGGGTCCCGCATGACGACGTCAAAGGCCGAAATCCGGTCGGTGGCCACCATCAGCAAGGCGTCGCCGAGGTCATAGAGGTCCCGCACCTTGCCCCGCTTGAGCAGGGTCAATTCCGGGAAGTGGGTCTCATAAACAGCGGTTTGCATCATTGGCCACCCAACCTTTTTCCCTTAGCCGCCGCCGCTTTCGGTTCGCTTTTGCTCAAAGGCGGCAATGTAGCTTTCCAGAGCCTGCCGGGCCTCCCCGTCCAGATTCTGAAACGCGATCCCGGTATGGAACATGCCGTTTTCCTTGTGGGCGGAGTGGACCACCGTGCCCCCGACATCGACGGTGTCCTCCCCCAGCCCGATGGACAGGGATATCACATGATTCGGGTCGATGGCAACATGCGTTTCGAGCAAAATCCCATCCAGGGAGACGTTCAGCGTTTTGCCCATTCCCTGGCGCACATTTTCGCAGTCCTCGTCGAGGCACACGTAGTACAGCAGGTTTTGGGTGTCGCTGCGCTGGTGTTTTCTTCTTTCTTCGACACTAGGGGTGCTCACGGCTTGCTTCCTCCTGTTCGACCCTGCGGTTCCAATCACAGGTCAACATGGTGGTCACGGAAATCGCGGTGGCGATATTGTCCAGAATATTGCGCATGGTCATGGAAAGACGGTGGAATTCGTCGGCCAGATGGGTGGGGTTGAGTTCACGCAGCTGGATGTTGGCGGTACCGAAGACCCCGGCCGAATGGGGTTCGTGCCCCACGTTCAAAAACGGCAGGCGCCCGATGAGGTCTCCGGGATCCAGCCGAGCCAGCCTCAGCCAGCCGTTGGGGGTTTCGCGGCACACCAGCGCTTCCCCCTTTTCGATGCAGAAAACCCGTCCGTCGGCGCCGCCCTGGGGGATCAGGAGCGTCAGGTCGGAACAGTCCTCGGCGGGCTGCCGGGGCGGCTGGCAGACCGCCGCGGCCCGGCTGGAAACCTTCTTCAGCCGGCGGTCCAGGCTGAGCATCAGGTTGCGGAAATCAACGCCCATCAGCGCATACTCGTTGGCCAGGCGCTGGGCGTCGAGAACCCCCAACTGGACATCGGAGGCCGCGCTGACCGTCGCGCGGCGGGCCTTGCCCTGCCTGAAAAGCGATTCCAGGCTGCCCAGAAACCCGCCGTCGCCGATCTTCATGAGGGTCACGGGGCCTTGGGGGGTCTCCTTGATAAAATCCACAACCCCTTCCAGAACCACCCACAGCCAGTTGCCGTGGCTGCCCTCCACCGCGATGGGCTCCCCGCGGGCGAAGTTTTCCTCATCCACCACGTACATGTAATCCACCAGGGGGCCCTTGATCAGGGGCACCTCCCGCTTGGCATCGCCCTTGCGGGCCTCCGCGACGTAGGACACCGGCCCTACCTTGGGGATTTTGCCGTCGTCCAGCATGCGCAGGCCGTCCAGGATGATTTCCATCCGGCTGCACTGAATTTCCCGCGGGTGCCGGTCGAGGCCGGGGTAAAACGCGAAGGCGGCCTCGGTCCAGCCAAAAAGCGCAAACAGGGCCGGCAGGCCCTTCAGTTCCCCGGCGCAGGCGCCAACCGGGTTGCCGTTTTCGATGAAAACCGTTGCAGCGTTCTGAACGTATCGGCTGGTGAGCTCCAACCGCCCCGTACTGCCGTTTGACCCCAGCAGCTGCAGCAGATCACCCAGATGGATAAAATTCAGTTTTCCCGCCAGGGCGGCTTGTTTCTCCATAGTCGGCTATCGTTGGGCTGATAAGGGTCCACGTCAAGGGATTCGAGG
>JASFIY010000510.1:0-3067 GCA_050122415.1 Desulfobacteraceae bacterium | reverse complement strand
AAACCCCCGGCCCGGCCGGGGACACGGCAAGCGGCGGGAGGGCATCAGCTTGCCCGGACCGGCATAAAAACCTTGCGTCCGTATTTCTGGATCACGCGGGTGCCGGCGCCGTGCCGAACGGCCTTCAGAACCGCCTCGCGGTCCAGCGGCACCGTGCCCGCCAGGAAATGAACCGGCAGATGCGCGAAGGCCTCGGCGGCAAGCGGGGTGCTGGGCCCCAGCAGGACGGTCTTGACCCCATCGTCCACCGCCGCCAGGACCTCCTCGGTGGTGGCATTCAAGATCGAGGTCGCGGTGAGGATCAGGACCTCCGCCCAGGCGCTCAGTTTGGGCAAAAATTCAGCCGGCCGCCCCAGCCGGCGGTGGAGATCGATGGTCTCCACGACGGCGCCGCGGTCCTTGAAAATCCGCATGAGCGGCCCGAAAAGCCCCACCATGGCCACCCGGGTGCCGCTGCCGATGCCCAGGGCGTCGAAGAGCGCCCCGTTCTTGGGGTCATCCGGGAGCCCCAGCGCCGTCCGGTGGTTGAGGGCATTGACCAAGGCCAGGGCCATGGTGCGCTCCAGCGGATCAGCGGAATGGAGATATCCCAGGAGTTCGAGCGCCGATTGGCCCTCGAAATCGCGGTAGTTTTGGACCACCCCACAGGAGGTCTTGGCATCGAGATAGGTGTAGGCGATGCCGGTCCCGCCGTCGGAGGTGGCCACGGCCGTATAGCCCAGACCCAGGCAGAGGGTTTCCACCTTAGCCCCGGCGGCGGGCTTCTGAAACAGGCGATACAAACGCTCGTCGAGCTCCATGGCCATGATGACGTTCCTCACTTTTTTTCTGTCACCCCATCAGTCACCCAGAAGCAGGTTTAGGCAGGGGACAATAGCGGCGGTCTTGAAGACCCCAGGCCGATGTGAACGACCGTCACGCAGGAAATTGCCTCTGGCGGTGGGCCACAGGATCTGATTCGTTGCCGAACCTGGTACCGTGTAGATGAAAAACCCGGCCCCAAAGGTCTGGACGAGAATTTCCAGTGTTCCGTCCCCGGTGGTGTCCATGACGGTGGGTGCCGCTGGCGCCCCCTTCCCGTTGCCGTTGGTGCCCTGTTCAGGCAATTGGAGATCGTGGAGAATATTACCAGCGGCATCGAGGATCATCAAGTACCCATGCGGCAGGCCAGGGGTGATATTATCGGGGTCACCGTAGGTGGTCAGAACCAGTTCGGGAACGTTGTCCTGGTTGAGGTCGGCTGCCGTGATCTCCGAGGCGTACATCAAGGCGCGGCCGTGGCGGATGTCGCGTCGCCACAGCAGCTCTGCCGTGGCCAGGGTGCAGTAGAGGTAACCGTCGTGGGCGGCGTAGAGGATTTCCGGGCGGGCGTCGCCGCTGATACTGACGATAGTGGGGGCTGGGGGATTGGCGGGCGGATACCAGCTGCGGGCACCCCGGTTTTGGGGATAACCGGATGAGGGCAAGCTCTCCCACCCAGGCAGTCGTCGCGCGGAACGGTCTTCATCCCTGTAAGACCCCTCCAGCACCATGATTGCGTGGTGCTTCGTGTCGTAAGGTTCGTCTTTTTCCACATTGGATACGGCGATCACCTCGTTTTTCCCGTCCCGATTGAGATCGGCGACGCCGGGCGGCGATGCGGTCCACTGCAGCCACTTGTGGGCCCTCGGGTGGGGCCAATCGCCTGTATGCCGGTGATAGTGGTTGTGCTCGACCGCCGCATCGAACCAGCGGATAAACTGCCCCCAGTTCAGCCGATTGCCGGAGTAGGACGCACTTCGGTTGGTGTAATAGGACGAGGCCAACATGCTGACCCCGGTGTGCTGAAAGACATTGATCTGGTGGTTGTCGAAGGTGACGACGATCTCCTTCTGGGGGTCATCGTCCAGGTCGCCGATGGCCACGTTCAGTCCGTAGCACCCGTAACCACGGTTGCCGGGGCCGTTGGCGTCGGCATCGTTGCCGGGCCCGAAGGCGGTGTTGTAGCGCGGCCAAGCTTGATAGCCCAGGCCCGGTGGTTGGTACAGGGTTCCGTTGGGGCTGAAGACAAACACCTGGGCGCCGTCCGGTCGGGTCTGGGTCGTGGTGGCCACAATCTCCACTGAACCGTTCAGATCGAGGTCGCCCGCGGCCAGGCCGCGCACCTCGGGGCATTGACCGGCCGAGCAGACTGATGCGGGCCAGCCATTTTTCCGAACAAGCCGGTTTTCCCGCCACTCATAGGCGACAACTTCATCCCCGCTTCCGGCCACGATTTCGTAAACCCCGTCCCCCTCCAGGTCAGCGACCACGGCCGGTGCATAAACCCGGGAGCCGAGATCGACGCGGTCCAACCGGTTGCCATCGCCGTCCCAAACGATGATGCTGTAAAAGGTGCCGATAATCTTGGGGGCGCCGCTGCCCAGATCGTGAACCATGGGAGAGCCGAACCATGCCGTGCCGGTCCATTGGATATGGCGGACGAGCACCGGTTTCTGCACGGGTGCCGACTGCAGGAAACCGGGGGCGAAAATCAGGATGAAGATCGTCGTCAGGAAAACAAGGGGGTTTTGTTTGTGCACGGCATAGGCCATAGCTCAGAATCTTTCCATCTTGTGATTGAGGCTATCCCGCCTAAATCGCAACTTTAAAAACTGCAATGCGGTGCCGACCGAAGCGCAATCCGATTTTTACCATTCCTCTTTGAGCGTGACGCCGTGTGCCACCATCTCTTCCCGGGCCTTGGCGGCTGAATCCGGCGCGATCTTTGCTGTCAGCCCCTCGATCACGGTGGCCTTGTAGCCCGCCTGGACGGCATGGATGGCGGTGGCTTTTACACAGTAGTCCATGGCGATGCCGTAAATCACCACCTCTTTGATGCCGTCGTTCTTTAGGATCGCATCCATTTCGGTGCGCGCGCCGCCGTCGTCCTGGAAGCCCGAGTAGCTGTCAAAGTGCGGGTCCTGACCCTTTTTGACAATGGCCTTGAAAAGACCCGCGTCCAGAAGTATTTTGGCCCCCTCGGTGTTCTGAACACAATGGGGTGGCCAGAGCACCTGGGTTCGGCCGGCGAAAGTCACCACATCCA
>JASFIY010000509.1:0-3074 GCA_050122415.1 Desulfobacteraceae bacterium | reverse complement strand
GCTTCTTGAGGCCGTCCCCGGGCAGCTTCAATACGTCCCAAACGGTTGTACGCGACCGCCTTTTGCCATGGTAAAATTGCTGCCTGCGTGGTTGCAATACGGTATTCCTCAGCGGCTTCTTCTATCTTTCCCTGTTCGAGGAGAATATGGCCGCGAATAACGTGGCTGTAACCAATTTCCGGGTTGTGGGTTTCAGCTTGACCGGCGTAGTCCATCGCTTGGGCGAAATGGCCTCGGGCATAGGCCAAAGCCGCCAAGCCGGCATAACCCTCACTTTTACTGAAGGCCGTTTTGCGGGCGATCAGCCGCTGAAAGTGTGCTTCCGCCGCCGGCCAGTCCCTGCTATCGATTGCCTGGTACGCCGCGGCAAGCAACTCAGGATCCGGCTTTTGGGTTGACAGCTTTTCACGGGTCAAATGTATGGCAAGAAGCGCCAAAAAAAGGAAAAGGACGGCGGCCCCGAAGAGAAGGAAACGTCGCCTGAAAAAAAATATTTTTCGAGGCGTCGGCCTTAGAGGAGAAACAAAGGCACTCTCATCCGTTCCGGTAATTGCAGCTGCCAAATGCTCCACACAAACTTCCATCGGTGCTGTGGTCGCATCAAGCCATTGGCGCCGGGAGACGAAATACTCCAGTTCCTTGGAAAGATCTGCTGGGCCGATCTTTAAAGTAATAATGGGCTTTTTTTTACTTGCCGCGCGTTCAATTTCGTTTTGGACTTGCTCGGATCGGTTGGAATGAGCGGAGAAAAGCAGCACCACGGCGGAAGAATCTTCAATGGCCTGAACGATGGACTCGGCGTACTTCGCGCCCGCTAATACGTTGCGGGGGGCAATCCAACAGTCGACACCCCTGCTTTCCAGCAGTTTGCATAACTTTTCGGCCGCATGCCGATCAAACGAAGAGTAGCTGATAAACACCCGGTTCGATGGCACGATGAAACACCTTTCCCACGATGGGGTTTATCCCATACCGATCGTTCAACCGATGCTGCGGCAAAAATCCGGCGCTTGAAAATTCGCGGGGGATTTTAACTTCACATTGCTATGAATTAAACTTTTTTACAGTCGGCAATGTCCCGGCAATCAAAAGTGATAAATCATCGAGGCGAGAAAAGAGTGCTGTCGTACGTCAAAATGGGCGTCACGGTTACCGGTGCCAATCAAATTGCTGGCATCTTCGTTGTTTGCCCACCTCAGCTGATAGGCCGCATCAAAAATCCATCCCTTGTAGCTAATGCCGGATCCAAGCGAGAACCCATAAAAATCCTTGACGCGGTTTTCACCGGGCTCGGGATCATAAAAAATACCTGCGCGAAGCGGCACGGCAATTTTCCCTTTGGGAAATGTGAAAAGGTATTCGCCTCCAAGTCGAATCTGGGTCGTATCTTTGACATTGGATTTATTTTTGGGCCGCCCATCGATAGGGCTAAATTTATTGCCTTGGCTGTCCTTTATGTAGTAATCTCCCCAGTCGGTCCTGTAAAGGTCCAAATCGATGATGAAGCCCTCCGAAAATTTATAGGCAATCCCTGCGCCATATGACAAGGGAAAACGAAGATCGACATTCTCTTTCAGGCTCACATCTTTACCGGGTTCTCTGGACTCTCGATATTTATGGTCGAGCGTCCCCGTGAAAGGGGTCTTTAGCACGGCGCCCAGGCGGATATTTGGAGTGACCTCCCACAGGATGCCAAAGTTGGCATTAATGCCGTTGAAATCCGAATACGTGTCATCGATACGGATCGTTTCCTCTTCGGCCGGCCCATCACCGATCGAGATTTCGCTTCGGAGGGTCAATTTTTCGGACCAACCGTTGTCGACGCCCAGTCCTTCAAACCAGAAATTGACGGTCGTTCCGACTGAAAATACCGGCGTTATTTGAATGGCATAGGCCAGGCCGAAGGCACCCAAATAACCGTCTTGATCGAAGCGTACCTGATCCTTGATCTTGATCGGCGGCGCCACTCCGGATGGGTCGGTGAAGGTCTCTTGGAATTGGTATGAAAAATTTCTTTTGAAATCATAAAGCCGCTGATAATTCACCGATACAACCATATTGCGTTTCAACAGATTGAAGGGATAGGTCGCGCTTATAAAATTTAGATTTAGGTCGTCCGAAGTGGAACTGTTCCCGATTTCAGGGTTGGAATCGGAGGAAAACTGTTCTCGCCGCGAAACGTAGTCGCCCACAATGGACATTTCGGGGCGTTCCAGCTGGATCAAACCGGCGGGGTTCCAGGAGGCGGCGGTGGCATCGTCGGCAATGGCGATGAACGCCCCTCCCATACCGAGTGCTCTCGCCCCGGAACCGACAGGGGTGGTGGATGACGCGATTCCCGCATTCTGCAAAATCGTGTCCGCCGCTACCCTATCAACGTGATAAATCAGAGCGGCTATCAAAAAGACGGCAATATGGAATCATTTCCGCATGCCACCCTCTGTTTCGTTTCCTGCTTCGGGATTGAAAACAATTCTAAACAGTAGTTCCCTGTTGATTGTAATTGCAGTCAATTAATCTTTGAAAAGCAGCAATTGCAACCACGACATCGCAGCCGGCCTGGTGTTTATCGGATTTAAAGAGAAATGTGCCACAGTGCAGGATCCTTCGCCGTAAACCCGAACATTTTCGACCGAATCCTGGGCGTAGGCATCATGCCAAGTTTTTAAATGGTAAATTCCCGCATTCAGCCTGATGCAATAAATGCCATCAATATCGGTGGTATCCGATATGCCCAAGTCGGTAGAGACTTCCACTTGGTCCACGGGCCTTCGATTCGCTTTGTCTTTGACACAGCCGAAGAGGACGCCGATGCTGCCCGCCGTATAAGCCCCCCCATTTGTCGCAACGTTGACAGAACCGAGTCCCACCGCATAAACTTCATGCGGTGGGGCTAAGAGGCTGCCCCACTTCCCGCCTTGATTGGGGGAAACGTAAATCCCTTGCCTGCTCGTGCTGGCGTATATAAGGCGCTGTTCCCCTTCCGTTTTCAATTTGAGGTCGGTAACGGCATTCCAGGGCAGCGCATCGTGCGGGCTGGTGTCAATTTTTCTCCAACTCGAGGCGTTTCCGGT
>JASFIY010000508.1:0-3080 GCA_050122415.1 Desulfobacteraceae bacterium | reverse complement strand
TTCTGGGCCCGCTGGTCTATTTCCTCTTCGGTTATCGTAAGGGGCGCCGCCGCAGCGGGGCCGGCAAAATCCCAAATTAATGTTTGACAAAATAGGGGCTTTCCGATACTCAGGCCCTGAATAATTTCCACGGTCCCATCGTCTAGCGGTCTAGGACGCCGGCCTCTCACGCCGGAAACAGGGGTTCGATTCCCCTTGGGATCACCAAATAAAATCAACGGGTTAAAAAATTCAAATCCCCTTGTGGTAGGCCGGATACAAAATCCGGATACAATAACGCCTTCAGAGTTCCAGCTCTGGAGGCGTTTTTTTTTGGCGAATGGGACCTCCATAGTATTGGGCTAAAGCCGATTCGCCGTGGTGCCCCCTGATACCCTTGGTTCCAAGGCGTCGACGTTTCAGATCCCCGCCTGCAAACTCTCCGAAAAATCATCCGGCAACATGCAAAATATGGGGTCTGCGGGGCCGCCGGCTACCGCAAATCCCTCATGGGCACTGCTGGCCCATTTGCTAAAATAGAGGAGGTTTAACTTGGGATCCGGAGCGGCACAGCCCGGCCATAGCGGACAGGATGAGATGATGGGCAAAAAGAGGGAGTCGATTGTGCACCGCAGGCTGTTCTCCTGGGTCTGGGGCGCAGAGCGCAAGCTTCAGCTGATGTTGGTGGCGACCGTGACGGTGGCGGTGGCCTTTTACGGGCGCGACACATACATCGACGGCGCCTCCATTCTGGAGAACATCATTTTCGGCCGCACCACCTCCGAAGATTCAGAGGTGATCGCCAGGATCAATACCGATATTATCCGCCTTTTGGTGGAGGAAGAGCTGCTGGAGGCCGTGCTGGCGGTTGGAATGAAGTTTGAGGTTGGAAAGGGTGGCGAAAACCTCTCCGGCGGCCAGCGCCAGAAGCTGGTCCTGGCCCGGGCCCTGCTGAAGGAAACGCCGGTGCTGTTCCTGGATGAAGCCACCGCCAGTCTGGACACCCAATCCCAGGCGCGGATCCAGAGCATGCTCGAATCGCGCCTCAAAGGAAACACCACCCTCCTGGCGGTGGTGCACCGCCTGGATATCATCAAAAATTACGACAAGATCGCGGTCATGCAAAATGGCCGGATCAAAGAGCTGGGCGGCTATGACGAAATTATGGGCAAAGAGGGACTGCTCTACCGGATGGTCCAGGCCCGGGGCTGATGGATACTGCCGGATCCCCGATCACCGGCAGGACGCGAGCGCCTAAAAGCGGGGCACCACCGAACACCTCCCTTAGATCGGGTTTTGAAACCCACTCCTTTCGAACCCCCGCCGGCCGTTGCCAGGCCCCGGATCCAGTTCGATGCCCGAACCGGGGCCTTTTTTCCCTTCCCCGTCCCGATTCGTCAGGGGAAGGGAGTTTGCGGTCGGACCCTACTTCAGGGAAAGCGGTTTGGCGTTTTCCCACAAACCGTGGATGTTGCAAAAGGCGGTCGCCAGCAGGGTTCCCGCCTTTTTGACCTTCAGGCTGGCGGTGGCCGCGTGGTTGGTGTAGACCGGCCCCTGGTCGGCTCCGGCCGCCGATTCGCCGTGCGCGCAGAACTCGAAGTTGCCCACTTGATAAGCGAATTTGTCGCCTTCGGGCTTGAAATAGAGCTGGATCCAGCGGATGTGGTGTTCGGTGGTGTTGGGGTGGGCCACCTCCTTGCCCAAGGAGACCTTGACATCGAACACCTCGTCGGCTGCGACGCTATCCGGGCACTCGATCACCGGCACATGCTTTTCCGATTTCCAATCCGCTGTTTGGTAAACTTCACTGATTTGGGTCATTTCATCCTCCTTTGTTAAAAATCACCGATCCGATTGGGTCGCTCATCCCCCCTGGCACACCATGTGCCGGGCCAGCCGGGTGCCCTTTTCCCGCTCCTCACCAGCCCCGGTGGAAAAGTCGTCAAAGCGGATCTTCTCTGCGGCCCGCCCGTCGAGCATAATGGCGGTGCGCTCGGCCATATCGCCCAGACCCCCGTCCCGGGCCAGTGGTTGGACCCGGGTGTGGATGCTCAATCAGAGCTCAGCGCCGGCTGAGAATGGCACCCACCCTATCCATCGGCCGGCTGCGGGCAAATAGGGTCTGGGCCGAATATCGCTGAAGGGCGCATGGTATCCTCGGGCGCTTCCGCGCCTGGAAGTCCACTGCCGGGCACCCGCTGCACGGTTTCTTCCCGGCTGTCTCGCAGGTAAAACCGAACGCGGGGGCGGTCTGTTGGATACTCCCAATCGGGGATTAAACTACAAGCTACACCCCATGGCCAAAATCGCCCCCGGAAGCTATTGAGATCTAAGTTAAGATTTCACCTGAAACGAACTTTGGATTGCGAAAAGGAGGTCACCGATGTCGATGCCCAAAGATGAACTTCAAACCGAATTTGTCGCTGCCTGGCAAACGTACCTCGACTCCCTGGAAAAAGCCCTGGACCAGCTGGATGCCGATATCAGCGAAGCAGCCGGTATGGCCGACAGCTGCACCTCGGAGTGGTGCCAGGCCACGGAGCATGTCATTGACGAACTGAGCAATGCCCTGTTCTCCAACAGCGAGCCGCGCTGGAGCAGCCCGGAAGATTCCCAGCGGATCAAGAAACTGAAGCGCCGGGTACACGATCTTTATGCCGACTACCGCCAGGCGTCCCAAAAATCCGGGTCGGCCGGCTAGCCAGAAGTTCCGAATCGACCCAAATCGACCCAAATCGAAAGGATCGCGCCATGCAGAAGAGTCAAGCAGAGGCCAAATGGGAGGGCACCCTGAAGCGGGGCAAGGGGGTCATGAAGCTGGGCAGCGGCGCCTTTGAGGGGGCCTATTCCTTTGCCGCCCGTTTCGAGGGTGCCGCCGGAACCACCCCCGAGGAGCTGATCGGCGCGGCCCACGCCGGTTGTTTTTCCATGGCCCTGGCCATGCTCCTGGAGAAAGCCGGCTATGAACCCCGGAAGATCCAAACCCAGGCCGAGGTGACCCTGGACCAGGTGGATGAGGGTTTTAAAATCACCCGCATCGAGCTGCACACCCAGGCCGAAGTGCCCGGCATGGATGCGGACGCCTTTGAGCAACAGGCCCA
>JASFIY010000507.1:0-3083 GCA_050122415.1 Desulfobacteraceae bacterium | reverse complement strand
CCTTGGCATAGTTTTCCCCCAGAACCACCCCGACCTCCGGCGCATAGTACTCCAGCATGTCCGACTCGATGGGCGTGAAATCCTGGTTTGTCAGGACATTTTCATAGGTCACGCCCAGGAAGGTCAGACTGTCGAGAACCTCAACCAACCGCGCCATGTCTTCCGCGTCGCCAAGGGCGCACTCCGCCGGTAGAGGCTGTCCAGGACCGTTATGTTCAGCATCAGGCAGCCGGCTTTGTGCCGTGGCAATGGCCGGTCATGCCTGAAGGCGTGAAGGTCTGGGGCCCCATTCCCAATACGAGGCTCGGCGGTGTAAAGAATGTCGACCGGGTAACCGAGTTCGGTGAGGAGGCCGGCTTCTGGAGGTTAGTTTCCGACGTTGTGGATGATGTTCGGGTGACAAAGGGACGGATTACCCAGCGGTTAAAGGGATGACCCGCGGGAGGCTTCCGCCCTGATTTGCCCCGTCGGAATCCGATTCCCGGCCGTTTACAGCTGGCCCTCGACCGGCAGCATCTTGATAAAGCCCGACGTAAAGCGCTGCCAGAAGGTGGTTTCGGGCTCCTTGGTGTAGTCGACCGGGATACCGTCCTTCTGGGTGCTCCAGACCAGGTCTCCTTTTTCGTCCAGCGTCAGGCGATAGCTGTTGTAAGGCAGCACCCCCTCGTCCATGTAAGCGATCAGCTGGCGGGCCAGCTCGGTGCTTTCCACGAACAACCCCATTTCGGTGTTGATGGCCGCCGAGCGGGGGTCCAGGTTGTAGCTGCCGACGAATACGGAATCGCGGTCGAAGACCATGGCCTTGGTGTGCAGGGCGGCTTTGGACTCGCCGTGGGCAAAAATTCGCTTGTCCTTGACCGTCGTGGACCTGGAGTCGGGCCGCAGCTCGTAGAGTTCCACGCCGTTTTCGACCAGCGCCTTCCGTCGCTTGGCATAGCCCGCGTGGGCGGCCACAACGTCGTTGGATGCCAGGGAATTGGTGAGCACCCGGAGCCGCACCCCTTTCTCTTGAAGTTCTTTGGCCGCCCGAACGCCCCGGTCCAGAACGACGAAGTAGGCAGACTCGATGAGCAGTTCCTCCTTCAGCCCCGCAATCTTGCGGGCAATTGCGTCATACATGACAGCCGCTTCCCTGCCTTTCTCGACGGTCGACGGGTCGTCCCAGACCACCTGGCCCGGGGCCCAGACGAAGCTGTCGCGGATCTCCGCCATCTGAGCTATGAGGTTTTCGACATCCAGGTCTAAAGGGAAGGGGTAGTCGTCTTTGCTGATCATCTCCCGGGCGGCGGCCACGGTGGCCCTGAGATCGACCTCGGTGTATGGTCGGTCGACCAGCGCCGATATGGGGTAAGACCAGTCCCCGTTCCAGAAGCGGTCGAATATGTTGGAAAGATCCCTTACGATGGGCCCGGCCGTGGCGATGTCCAGGTCCCGGAAATTGGCGTCGGTGTGGACCCCGAAATAGTGATTTCCAATGTTGCGGCCGCCCACGATGGCGAGCGCATTGTCCGCCACGATGAGCTTGTTGTGCATGCGGTGGTTGAGGCGGTCGAAGTCCGTCATGAAGCCGAAAAGTCGGGAACCGCGGTGGGCGAAGGGGTTGAAGATTCGGATTTCGATGTTCGGATGCGCATTCAGGGCGGCGATGGGTGCGTCCCTGCCCGTGAGGTTGATGTCGTCCACCAGCAAGCGAACGCGAACCCCCCGGTCGGCGGCCTCGACCAGCCGCAGGGCGAGAATCCGGCCCGTGGTGTCGGCCTCCCAGATGTAATACTGCAGATCCAGACTCTTCTCCGCCATGGCGGTCATGGCGATCCGGCCCGTAAATGCCGGTTGCCCCTTACGGATAAGCGCAAAACCGGATTGCCCCGGGTGCTGAAGCGCCGCTTCCTCGAAAAGCCGGCCCGTGGTGGTGGAATCGTAGTCTGCAAACGCTGTGGATGGCGTTCGCTGGACATCCGTCGGCAGCATGGTCGCGCAGCCCGCGAACATGAGGAGAACCGCGTACAAAACCAGAAAGACTCCCGCCCGGCGGTCATACAGGCTTGCTCTTCGCCGGATGCGGAGGGCCTCCCTTCTATCAGCCGGCCTGGCTGCGTCGCTTAATGGCACTGAACGATCGGGTTCCATGCATAAGGCTCCTTTTGATTTTTCAGCCATCAGGGTGCGAACCAGCGGGAGCATGATACGCATTGCCGTGATCATACTGATAACCCGTCGGCTGGCGATTAGATAACTTTTTTAGGCACGCTCTCAGGAAATTGCTAGAATTTGAGCCCGACGCAGAGATCGTAAAACGGGGAGGTTTCCCAACTGGAGCGCTCGATTCAGGTTACTCTGGTTGCCTGACCCCCAGAGCAGGCCGTGACGTTGCCGGCCGCATTGAAGTGAAATGCCCAAGGGGGGCTCTTTTGCCGCCGTTTCTGGTGGGTGCGATCAAGGCCACTTCCGCCGCCGCGGCCCGGCGGTTTTCATCACTGTCATAGAGGTTATCGGCCAACACCTCATTGTGACCCGGGCCATGGAACTTGGTATCGGCAATGGCGGGGATCAGCGCATGGGCGTTGCTTCCACAGGCCAGTTGAACCGCCGCATGGGCGATCGGATTCAGCGTTTGTTTCCTTTCATCCCGCGCTTCACTTCAGCTGAAGTTTTCCATGACGGGTAATTGGTAGCCTTGGCCTCTTCGCCCGCTCTGAGTGGCATCCGGATCGGAGGGGTTTTGCAAAGAATCTGATGCGATCTCGGCGAGCTTTTTGACCGTGACTTTGCGGCCACCGGTATCATTGGTTTTGATCTCGCACTAATCGCGGAGCGCCCGCTGCATCAACTTGAATCTGGGCATGGAAAAAACCACCGGCTGGTCTTTATACTGCTCGATGAGAAAAGTTGGGGAGTTGCTTTTTCAGAGCGATTATATGCCAACATTACCATAGGCTGTCAAGGGATGATCGCCACAACATATTGTGTCGGCCGGAAACGGACCGGATGGCTTATGTCAAACCATAGAGTTCAAATTCTCAAAACCTGATTTCCAACTGTAAGATATTTTAACACTTTGATTTCGGGTCGAGTTTGAATGC
>JASFIY010000506.1:0-3084 GCA_050122415.1 Desulfobacteraceae bacterium | reverse complement strand
ATCCGAATGGTTCTCCACTCGCCTGGCCTTCTGGGGGGTGGTGCTCGGCGGGGGCGGCCTGGTGGCCTGGTGCCGTTACTTCGGCGTTCCGCTGACGGCCTCGCTGCTCTTCATCGGGGCCTCGTTCATGGTGCTGCTGGTGGCCAGCCGGGTCATCTGCCAGGGGGGGATCGCCTACTTCACCCTCACCACCGCCCCCATCGACGGCCTGCTGACCTTCTTCGGCCCGGGCCTCTTCGGCCCCATGGGCCTTTTGGTGACGGCCGTGGTGCAGAAAGTCATGTTCGTGGACCTGCGCGAGTCGCTGATGCCGTCGCTGCTGCACGCCAGCAAGATCAGCGCGGCGATCAAAAACCGGCGCCTGGTGGCCGGCGGCATCGTGATCACGCTGCTGGCCGGGATCGTCGTCTCGCTGGTGGCGATGCTGGCGCTGTGCTACAAATTCGGGGTGCGCGAGCTGCAGTTCGACTGGGCCACCCAAACCACCCTGACGGTCTACGACAACGTTTTCGCCCTGATCGAAAGCCCCCTGGAGAGCGGCCGCTGGGTGGTGATCTTCGCCCTGCTGGGGGCGGGGCTGATGCTGGTGCTGGTGGTCTGCTACCACCGCTTCTACTGGTGGCCGATCCACCCGCTGGGCTACCTCACCGCCTACAGCTCGGCCATGCGCATCCTGTGGTTCAGCTTTTTCCTGGGCTGGCTGTGCAACACGCTGTGCATGCGCTACGGCGGGGTGGTTCTGTTCAAGCGCCTGCGGCTGTTCTTCGTGGGCCTGATCCTGGGGGATTTTCTGATGGGGGGCATCTGGGCCGTGGTGGGGCTTTTCGCCGGCGCCAGCTACCTGGTGCTGCCCGACTGAAAGCCGCCGGCCGCCCGGCGGTCGTCTGAAACAGCAAACGGCATGGGAATCCGTGGGCATGTACATCGACAAAGAACTCGCCGAATACCGCGACCTGCTCAAAACGCCCACCCATTTCGAGGAGGGCTTCGACTGGAAGACGGTCGTGGGAGCGGTTTTCATCGGATTTCTGATGATGCCGGGCAGCATGTACCTGCAGCTGGTGATCGGCACCGGCATCGGACCGGCGGCCCGCTGGGTGACGATCATCCTGTTTGCCGAGATCGCCAAACGCTCCTACACCGAACTGAAGCAGCAGGAGATCTTCCTGCTCTACTACATGGCCGGTGCGGCCCTTTCCTCGCCCTTCCAGGGCCTGCTGTGGAGCCAGTACCTGGTCCAGTCGGATGCGGCCCGGATGCTGGGGGTGACCGAGTTCATTCCCTCCTGGGTGGCGCCGGGGCCCGAATCGGCTTCCCTGGTGGAGCGCACCTTCTTCCACCGCGACTGGCTGATCCCGATCCTGCTGCTGGTGGGCTCCCAGGTGATCCAGCGCATCGACCACTTCGGTCTGGGCTACGCCCTTTTCCGGATCACCTCGGACGTCGAAAAGCTGCCCTTTCCCATGGCGCCGGTGGGGGCCCTGGGCACCATGGCCCTGGCCGAGTCCACCGAGGACAAGCAGAAAAGCTGGAAGTGGCGGGTTTTTTCCGTCGGCGGGGTGATCGGCCTGGCCTTCGGCGGCATTTACGTGCTGCTGCCCACCGTCTCGGGACTGATCTTCACCGAGCCCATCCGCCTGATCCCGATCCCCTGGATCGAGCTCACACGCCACACCGAGGGCCTGCTGCCGGCGGTGGCCACCGGCCTGCAGCTGGACATCGGGCTGATCTTCATCGGGATGGTGCTGCCCTTCTGGGCGGTCATGGGCGGCCTGGTGGGCCTGCTGATCACCGTGGTGGCCAACCCCCTCCTCTACCGCCACGGCATCCTCACCCGCTGGCACCCCGGCATGGAAACCGTGGACACGGTCTTTGCCAACAATTTCGACTTTTACATGAGCTTCGGCATCGGCCTGGGCCTGGCCATCGGCTGCGTGGGGGTCTGGCACGTGGCGCGCTCCTTCGGCAAAAGCGGCCCCGGCCGCAAGGGCAGTTTCAAGGCCCTTTTCCAGCCGCCGCCGGGGCGCGGCGATTTCAACTTCTGGATCTCCGTCGCCATCTACGTCTTTTCGACCCTGGCCTACGTGCTGCTCTGCCGCTGGCTGGTGCCCAATTTCCCGTGGCTCTTTTTCCTGGCCTACGGCTTCGTCTACACGCCGGTGATCTCCTACATCACCGCCCGGATGGAGGGCATCGCCGGCCAGTTCGTCAACCTGCCGCTGGTGCGCGAGGCGAGCTTCATCGCCGGCGCCAAGTTTTTCGGCTACCGCGGCATCGAGATCTGGTACGCCCCGATCCCCATCCACAACTACGGCGAGGCCACCGTCCATTTCCGCGAGATCGAGCTGACCGGCACCAGCATCCGGGGCATCATCAAGGCCGAGCTGGTCGTCTTCCCGGTGGTCATGGTGGCCAGCCTGCTGTTCTCGCAGTTCATCTGGCGCCTGGCGCCGATCCCCTCCGCCAACTACCCTTACGCCCAGGAGCTGTGGCACCTGCAGGCGCTCAACACCCTGCTGATGCAGACCTCGACCCTGGAGGGCAATTCGCTCTTTTTCCAGGCCCTCAGGGCCAGCTACGTCCTCTCGGGGCTGGGCTTCGGCCTGGTGGTCTACGCCATCCTGTCGGTCTTGGGGCTGCCGGTGATGCTGATCTACGGCGTGGTCCGGGGCCTTGGCCAGAGCACCCCCCACGGGATGATCCTGGAGGTCGCCGGCGCTTTCCTGGGGCGTTTCCTGTTCCTCAAACGCTACGGCGCCATGTGGCGCCAGTACGCGCCGGTGCTGTTGGCCGGCTTCTCCTGCGGCATGGGGCTGACCGGCATGTTCGCCATGGGCTTTGCGCTGATTCTCAAATCGCTGGGGCGCCTGGCCTACTGACGCCGCCCGGGCAGACGGCCCGCCAAGGACCCTTCGGTCATGATCACCCAAAGATCGCTCTTCTACTGGATCCGGCAGCGCCACCGTCTGCTGCAGCTGTTGATCCTGGCGCTGATTCTGGTCAGCGTCGGCCTGCGGCTGCTGCCCCTCGAGCTCCAGAAGCGGATTGTCAACAGCGCCATCGAACTCAAGCAGGTCGACCTCC
>JASFIY010000505.1:0-3087 GCA_050122415.1 Desulfobacteraceae bacterium | reverse complement strand
GGCGGCTTCGAACGGGTGTTTGAAATCAACCGCAATTTTCGCAATGAAGGCATCTCCACCCGCCACAACCCGGAATTCACGATGCTCGAATTTTACCAGGCGTACGCCTCCTACCACGACCTGATGGCGCTGACCGAGGAGATGTTCCGCTACGTGGCCCGCGAGGTGCTGGGGGCAGAGACCTTCGAATACCAGGGCAACCGGGTGGACCTCGGCGGCCAATGGCGCCGCATGACCCTGGCCGGGGCGCTGGAGCAGCTGGGGGGGGTTGCGCCCGGGCTTCTCAATGACAAGGCCGAATTGCTCGCCTTCGCCGATCGATGCGGCGTTAAGCTGTCGAAAACCGGCCGCCTGGGCAAGGTGGTCACCAAGCTTTTCGACGCCCTGGTGGAGCCCAAGCTGATTCAACCGACCTTCATCACCGGCTACCCGGTGGAGGTGTCGCCGCTTTCGCGTCGCAGCGACCTGCAGCCGGAGCTCACCGAGCGCTTCGAGCTTTTTATCGCCGGCCGTGAAATCGCCAACGGCTTCTCGGAACTCAACGACCCCGACGATCAAAGAGAGCGTTTCATGCAGCAGGTGCAGGACCGCGAAGCCGGCGACCCGGAGGCCCACTTCATGGATGCCGATTACATCGAAGCCCTGGAGTACGGCATGCCGCCGACGGCCGGGGAGGGGGTCGGCGTCGACCGCTTGACGATGCTGCTGACCGATGCCGCTTCGATTCGGGAGGTGATTCTCTTTCCCCACATGAAGCCCCGGGAGTAGCCGCTGGACCATGGTCGGTGGGTGCTGCGCGGTCAAAATCGCCCGAAACGGAACCCATCCGGCGTCCGGTGGCGGCAACTTCGACAATCCCTCAAATCGGGTCTCAATGTCCTTCGAAATTTTCATAGGCGGCCGCTATCTCAGGGCGAAACAAAAGCAGACCTTCATCTCCCTCATCACCTTTCTTTCCATCGCCGGCGTCACCGTCGGCGTCATGGCCCTGATCGTGGTCATTGCGGTCATGGCCGGCTTCGAATCCGATCTGAAGACCCGAATTCTGGGCATCGAGTCCCACCTGGTGATCGCCCGCCAGGACGGCGCCATACCGGATTATCGTCACGTGCTGGCATCCATCGGCGGGACCCAGGGGGTTCAGGGGGCCACCCCGTTCGTTGCGACCCAGATCATGCTGCGCTCGGCGTCCAGCGCCACCGGTGCGGTGCTGCGCGGAATCGACCCGGACACCGCCGGTGGGGTCATCAGCGGCGTCGACAGCCACCTGCTGGCCCGCCCCGCCGACGGCATTTCCTTGCCGGGGATCCTGCTGGGGCGCGAACTGGCCCGCAACCTGGGGGTTTTCACCCACGATACGCTCTACCTGATCGCACCCCGCGGGATGCTCTCCCCGGTGGGCCATGTGCCCGCCATGAAACGCTTCCAGGTCGCGGGGGTCTTTGCCACCGGTATGTATGAGTATGACGGCTCCCTGGCCTTCATCAGCCTGGAGGAGGGGCAAAAGCTCCTGCACCTGGACGCGGCCGCGGCGAGCGGGATCGAACTGCGGGTCGCCGACCTCTATGCGGTCAAAAAGATCGCCGACCGGATCCAGGCGACCCTCGGGCCGGACTACGTGACGCGGGACTGGATGGAGAAGAACCGAAACCTGCTGGCGGCCTTGACCCTGGAGAAAACCGTCATGTTCATCATCCTGACCTTGATCGTACTGGTGGCGGCCTTCAACATCGCCGGCTCGCTGATCATGATGGTGATGGAAAAAGCCAAGGACATCGCCATCTTAAAGGCCATGGGGGCCACCGACGGAAGCATTCGCAAAATCTTTGTCTTCAAGGGCATGATGATCGGGGCCTTCGGCACCCTGCTGGGGGTGGTGCTGGGGTTCGGCCTCTGCTTCCTGCTGGAGCGCTACAAGTTTATTGAACTTCCGGGGGATGTCTACTATATAACCACGTTGCCGGTGCGGCTGGAAGGATTGGATGTGGTCCTGATCGCGCTGGCGGCCCTGGCGATCTGCTTTCTGGCGACCCTCTACCCCGCCCGGCAGGCCTCGCGGCTGGACCCGGTGGAGGCGCTGCGCCATGGTTGAGAGCGTCTTGAAACCGTCTGGCGGCTCGCCGCAGGCGCCGGCCAAAGCCGATCCGGCGTCGGGTCCGCTGCTGCGGGCGGCCGGGATCTGCAAAAGCTACCGCGGCAACGGCAGCCATCTGGAGGTGCTCCGCAACCTCGACTTTGAACTGAATGCCGCCGAAACCGTGGCCGTGGTGGGGGCCTCGGGCATCGGCAAGTCCACCCTGCTGCATATCCTGGGGACGTTGGACCGTCCCGAGGCGGGGCGCCTCTTTTACCGCGGCGAGGACGTCTTCCGCTACGATGACCTGCGCCTGGCGCGCTTCCGGAACGCCTCGATCGGGTTTGTCTTTCAGTTTCACCATCTGTTGCCGGAATTCAGCGCCCTCGAAAACGTGATGATGCCGGCCCTGATCAACGGCCAGGAACGGCAGGCGGCCCGGGCCCTGGCGCGCCAAGGCCTGGTGCGGGTGGGTCTCGAGGCGCGTCTGGATTACCGGGTCAACAAACTCTCCGGCGGAGAGCAGCAACGGGTGGCCCTGGCCAGGGCGCTGGTCCTGAAACCGGCGCTGCTGCTGGCCGACGAACCCACCGGCAACCTGGACCAGCGCAACAGCGAAGAGGTGCACCGGCTGCTGCTGGACTTGAACCGGGAGGTGGGGATGGCGCTGGTGGTGGTGACCCACAACCCGGAGCTGGCCTCCTTCATGGGCCGCCGGGTGACGATTGCCGACGGGAAACTGATGGAAACGGGCTGAGGAGTGATCTATGCTGAAGCGGTTGAGCCTTCTGATAGCGATTTGCGCATGGGTCCTGCCCCTGCCCGCGGTCGCCCTGGATGCCGTGCCCATCACCCTGCTGCCCTTCGCGGTTTACACCCAGGCTCCGCTGGCCCACCTCCAGAAGGAAATCCCGGATATTTTGGGAAGGCATCTGAGCGAGGAAGGTGCCCAACTGATCCCCGCGGACGTGGCGCCGACTGAACTGGAAACGCTCACGGCGCTGAATGTCGCA
>JASFIY010000504.1:0-3093 GCA_050122415.1 Desulfobacteraceae bacterium | reverse complement strand
ATGCTGCCCGACGCCATTTTGCCCCGCCGCAGCGCCTGGGGCCCCGGCTGGGAAAAGGCCGCCCTGGCGAGGCTTGCCGCCGACCCGCTGCAGCCCATTTTCGGCCAGGTGATGCACGGCGGGCTGATGACCGCCCTCGTGCGCCGATTCATGCCCGCCCCGGAGGCCGCCATCGGCTACAGCCTCGGTGAATCGGCGGCGCTCTTCGCTTTGGGCGCATGGCCGGATCGCGGGCAGATGCTCGCCCGCATGAGTGCCACCGATCTTTTCAGCACCCAGCTGGCCGGCCCCTGCCGCGCCGCCCGCAAAGCCTGGGGGATCCCCGCCGATCAGCCCTTCACCTGGACCGTGGCCGTGGTGGACCGCGCGGCCGAGACCGTTCGTCCGGCCATCGCCCGCCACCGGCACACCCGCCTGCTGATCGTCAACACCCCCGAGGAATGCGTTATCGGCGGCGACCGCCCGGCGCTGCAGGCGGTCATCGCCGAGTTGGGCTGCAACGCCTTTTTCCTGGACGGCGTGGTCACGGTCCACTGCGATGCGGCCCAGCCGGTGCGCCAGGCCTACCGCGAGCTGCACCTTTTCCCCACCACCGCCCCGCCCGGTATCCGGTTTTACAGCTGCGCGGCGGGCAGGGCCTACGAGCTCAGCGCCGACGGCGCCGCCGATGCGATCCTCGCCCAGGCCCTGCACGGGTTCGATTTCACCGCCACCATCGAGCAGGCCTACGCCGACGGTCTGCGCATCTTCGTGGAGATGGGCCCCCAGGCATCGTGCAGCCGCATGATCGGGCGCATCCTGGCCGATCGCCCCCACCTGGCGGTCTCGGCCTCGGTGCGCGGCGAGGACGAACCGCTGACCGTGCTGAAGCTGCTGGCACAGCTCTGGGCCCAACGGGTGCCCTTGAGCCTGGATTTTCTCTACGGCAGCCGGGATGCTGCGCCCGAAACCGCGCCGGCGGCGGTTTTTGCGCGGACGGTGACGGTCCCCCTGGGCGGGCCGCCGCCCCGGCTGCCGGCGCTGCCTGCCGTCGCCCCGGCGCCGCCCCCGACCCCGGCACCGGCACCGCCCCACCCCGCTGTTGCAGCCGCAGGCCCTTTCAACGACCTTTTGGGCCCCCTCAGCGCCGCCGTGGAGGCCACTGCGCAAGCCCACCGGCGCTTCCTGGATTTCGCCGAACAGTCCCAGCAGGGCTTCGCCCGCGCCTTCGACCTCCAGGCCCGGCTGCTGGCGGAGCTGGCCGCCGACCACCCCCACGAATACCCGCCGGGCGCAGCCCCCGAAGAAAAGCCGCCCGCACCGCCGGCGGCCGCCGGGACTCCGCCTTCGACGCCGCCGCCGGCATTCTCCCGCGAGATGTGCCTGGAGTTCGCCGTGGGCTCCCTGGCCCGCGTGCTGGGGCCCGAATTCGCCGAAGTCGACGGCTACCGGGTGCGGGTGCGCCTGCCCGACGAGCCCCTGATGCTGGTGGACCGGATCGTGTCGGTGAGCGGCGTCAAGGGTTCCCTGGGCCCCGGCCGGGTGGTGACCGAGCACGACGTCCTGCCCGGCGCCTGGTACCTGGACGGCGGCCGGGCGCCGGTGTGCATCGCGGTGGAGGCGGGCCAGGCCGACCTTTTTCTCTGCGCCTACCTGGGGATCGATCTGGCCGTCAAGGGCCGGCGCGCCTACCGCCTGCTGGACGCCAAGGTGCGCTTTCACCGCGGTCTGCCCCGGCCGGGGGAGGTGATCCGCTACGAGATCGCCATCGATCGCTTCGTGCGCCAGGGGGAAACCTGGATGTTCTTCTTCCGCTTCGAAGGCTGGATCGGCGACGAACACCTCATCAGCATGCGCGACGGCTGCGCCGGCTTTTTCACCGAAGCGGAAGTCCAAAATTCCGGCGGCATCATTCTGACCGAGTCCGACACCCGCCCGGAGCCCGGCAAACGCCCGGCGGACTGGTCGCAGCTGGCCCCCGTGGCCAAGGAAAACTACGGCGACGGCCAACTGGAGGCCCTGCGCGCCGGCGATCTCGCGGCCTGCTTCGGGCCGGCCTTCGACGGGCTGCAGCTGGCGCCGGCGCTGCGGCTGCCGGGGGGGCGGATGCACCTCATCGACCGAGTCCTGGAACTCGACCCCGCCGGGGGTCGCTTCGGCCTGGGCAGCATCCGCGCCCAGGCGGACATCCATCCGGACGACTGGTTTCTCACCTGCCACTTCGTGGACGACCGGGTCATGCCGGGCACCCTGATGTACGAGTGCTGCGGACACGCCCTGCGGGTGCTGCTGCAGCGGCTGGGCTGGGTCACGGCCCAGGACGGGGCGGCCTACGAACCGGTGACGGGCGTGGAGGCCGTGCTCAAGTGCCGCGGGCCGGTGACCCCCGCCACGCAACAGGTGGTCTACGAGGTCGCCCTGCGCGAAATCGGCTACAATCCGGCCCCCTTTGCCGTGGCCGACGCCCTGATGTACGCCGACGGCCGCCGCATCGTGGCCTTCGAGGGGCTCAGCCTGCAGCTCAGCGGCGTCACCCGCCATGAGCTGGAGGCCCTGTGGGCGCCGGCCCGGCGGCGGGCACCGGCGGCGGGCACCAGACCGGAACCCCAGGATCAGGGCCGGTCGGTGCTCTTCTCCCGCGACCAGCTGCTGGCCTTTTGCACCGGCAAGCCTTCGGAGGCCTTCGGCGAACCCTACCGGGTGTTTGACCATGAGCGCTTCATCGCCCGCCTGCCGGGCCCGCCCTACTGCTTCATGGACCGCATCACGGCCGCCGAACCGCCCCCCTGGGAGCTGGCGCCGGGCGGCTGGATCGAAGCCGCCTACGATGTCCCGCCCGATGGGTGGTATTTCCGGGCGGAGCGCAGCGGCCGGATGCCCTTCTGCGTCCTGCTGGAAATCGCCCTCCAGCCCTGCGGCTGGCTGGCGGCCTACGCCGGCTCGGCCCTCAAAAGCCCCCACGACCTCCAATTTCGCAACCTGGGCGGAAGCGCCCGGCTGCAGCGCGAGGTCTCCCCGGCGAGCGGCACCCTCACCATGCGCGCCCGGCTGACCAAGGTGGCCAAGGCCGGCGACATCATCATCGAGAACTTCGACTTCCAGGTCTTGGCCGGA
>JASFIY010000503.1:0-3095 GCA_050122415.1 Desulfobacteraceae bacterium | reverse complement strand
GCCCTGCTTTTCGGCTATCTTTTTCTAGTTGCGCAATACGAGAGCTGGACCATTCCGCTGCCGGTCATCATCTCGATTTCGGTGGCGGCCCTGGGGGCCTTGGCGGGGCTTTGGGTTACCGGACTGGCCCTCAGCATCTATGCCCAGATCGGGCTGGTGCTGCTGGTGGGGCTGGCCAGCAAAAACGCGATCCTGATCGTGGAATTCGCCAAAACCCGCCGGGAGGAGGGCCTGAGCGTTTTCGATGCCGCCGTGGACGGGGCGCGGCTGCGTTTCCGGGCGGTCCTGATGACCGCCTTCTCCTTTATTTTCGGGGTTTTTCCGATGGTGGTGGCCACCGGTGCGGGGGCCAACAGCCGCCGCGCGATCGGCACCACCGTGTTTAGCGGCATGCTGGCCGCCACCCTGATCGGGATCTTTCTGATCCCGTCCCTCTACGCCATCTTTCAGTCCAGCCGCGAACGGGTTTATGCCCGCCGTCGGCGCCGGCGGGCCTTGAAAGAGGCGGACGTGCACAGCGGCACGCCTTGACGGGCGCAACAGCGCCGAAGGGAGCGGATATCGGCCCAGACCGGATAATTCGACCAGGAAAGAAGCATATGAAAAAATCGACCTCCCCGTCATACCCCATCCCGCTGCCTGCCGTTGGCCGGCGGCCCCGCCTGTGTGCCGGGTTGTTGGCGCTCTTGGTCCTCGCTGCCGGCCTTGGCCTGGGTGCATGCGCTGCCGTAGGGCCGGACTACGCGCCGCCGCCGGACGATTCGCCGACGGCCTGGCATTCCGCTTTGCAGGACGGCCTGGTCGAGGCCCCACCCGACCCGCTGACCCTTTCGCGCTGGTGGTCGACCCTGGATGACCCCGATCTTTCGCGCTTCATCGAGGGCGCCGTTGCTGGCAACCGCGATCTCGCCGAGGCCCAGGCCCGGGTCCGTGAGGCGCGCGCCCGTCGGGGGATCAGCCAGGCCGGCCTTTTTCCGACGGTGGATGCCTCCGGTGCGGTCACCCGCAGCCGCAGCAGCGAGAACGCCGGCTCCGGGGAAACCGGCAACTTCTACTCGGCCGGCTTCGATGCCGGCTGGGAGGTGGACATCTTCGGCGGTGTGCGGCGTGCCATCGAAGCCGCCGAGATGGATCTGCAGGCCAGCCAGGAAGATTTCAACGACGTGATGGTCAGCCTGCTGGCCGAGGTGGCGCTGAACTACGTGGAGGCGCGCACCTTTCAGGCACGGCTGGGGGTGGCCGAGGCCAACGTCGTCGCCCAGGAGGAAACTTTCGACCTGACCCGCTCGCGTTTCTATGCCGGCCTGAGCGACGAGCTGGCCGTTCAGCAGTCCCTGTTCAACCTGGAGACCACCCGCTCCCAGATCCCGAGGTTACGGACCGGTCTGGAGGCGGCCAAAAACCGCCTGGCGGTGCTGCTGGGCGAAAAACCCGGCGCGGTTCACGCCCAGCTCGCCGAACGCCGGCCGATCCCGCTGACGCCGCTTGAGGTCGCGGTCGGCGTGCCGGCCGATGCCCTGCGCCGCCGGCCCGACGTGCGCCGCGCCGAGCGCGGCCTGGCGGCCCAAACGGCCCGCATCGGGGTGGCGACCGCCGAGCTGTACCCGAAATTCACGCTGGTCGGCGGTATCGGGCTGGAATCGGTTTCCGGTGGAGAGTGGCTGGAGTACGGCAGCCGCACCTGGCGCCTGGGGCCCGGCGTCAGCTGGAACGTGTTCGACGCCGGCGCCATCCGCCGCAACATCGAGGTGCAGTCCGCGCTCCAGGAACAGGCCCTCTTTCGTTATGAAACCGCCCTCCTGAGCGCTTTGGAGGAAGTCGAAAACGCCCTGGTGGCCTATGCCGAAGAGCAATTCCGGCGCGAAGCGCTGAAACGGGCGACAGAGGCCGCCGGCAAGGCGGTTCAGCTGGCCCAGGACCAGTACAAGGCCGGGCTGGTGGATTTCAGCGATGTGCTGGTCGCCCAGCGCTCGCTGCTGAGCTTGGAGGACGAGCTGGCGATCAGCGAGGGCACCGTGACGGGCAACCTCGTGCGGCTCTACAAGGCCCTCGGCGGGGGCTGGCAGCCGATGGCGGCTGAAGACCTTGCCGGGGGCGGGGTGAGGACAAGCGGCTCATAGGTCTGCACCCGTCCTTCCGCCGGGCGGGGGGCCGATCAGCCCGGCGGCTGGCGGCGGGCCAGCGCGGGGGTGGGGAGTTAAATGAAAGACGATTTGCGCGATACCCCCCGGGATATCGCCGAAACATTGGGTCTGTGGGTCAAAACCGGTCCGGTCGGCCGCCTGCGCCGGTGGCTGGGCTGGGGCGTCGGGTTGCTGCTGCTCGCGGCGGCTGCGGGGGCCTACTGGCTGCAGCGCTCCGGCGGCGACGGGGTGCAGTACCAGACCCAGGAGGCCCGGCGCGCGGACCTGACGGTGACCGTCACGGCCACCGGCAATCTGGCGCCCACCAACGAGGTGGAGGTGGGCAGCGAGCTTTCCGGGATCGTCCGAACCGTGGCGGTCGACTACAACGCGCGGGTCACCGTCGGGCAACCCCTGGCGCACCTGGACGACACCAAATTCGCGGCCGCGGTGATGAAGTCCCGCGCCGCCCTGGCCTCGGCGCAGGCCCAGCTCCAGCGGGCGCTGGCGACCCTGGGCAAGGAAGAGCAGAACCTCAAACGGATTCAGGAGGCGCGCCGGATTTCCGGCGGAAGGCTGCTTTCCGAAAGCGATCTGGAAAGCGCCGAAGCCGAGCTGGAGCGCGCCCGCGCCGAGGTGGCCATCGCCCGGGCGGCCATTCAGCAGGCCGAGGCGACCCTGCTGGCCGATGAAACCGATCTGGCCAAGACCGTCATCTACTCGCCGGTGGACGGCATCGTGCTGGCCCGCAGCGTGGAACCCGGTCAGACCGTGGCGGCCTCCCTGCAGGCGCCGGTGCTCTTCACCTTGGCCGAGGACCTGGCCCAGATGGAGCTGCAGGTGGAAGTGGACGAGGCCGATGTCGGGCTGGTGCGCGAGGGTCAGACCGCCACCTTCACCGTCGACGCCTATCCCGAGCGAACCTTTGAGGCCCTGATCACCCAGGTGCGCTACGGCTCCCAAACCACCGAC
>JASFIY010000502.1:0-3099 GCA_050122415.1 Desulfobacteraceae bacterium | reverse complement strand
AATCGGCGGCGGCCGTCTGGGAGCAATCGTCATCGTGGGTGAGTTCGGGGATTTCTGTGGGGGGTCGCACCGGGGGATTATGGCATCGCGTTTTCCAAGGGATCGGATGTTTCAATCCCGATCAAAGCCCGCTGCAGGCCGCCCGGATGATGGTCAAGGACGATATCGGGCGGCTGACGGTGGTGGATCAGGGCAACCTGATCGGCATCGTCACCCGCTCGGACGTCATGATGTATTTTTACGATTTGCTGCCGGCCTGGCGGTTGCGGGCCACGGAAGGCCGGCGCGCGGGCGCTGGCGCGGGGCACCGGGCGCGGCTGAAGCGCCCATTGTTCGATCTGGGGTGGGTGGTCGAAATTTTCGTCTGCAGGGGGAGGTGCCGCTGGGCTGCGGCTAGGGTTCTGAAGCGGCGATTACGCCGTTCAGCAGGCGGCGGGTCTTTTGCTCCTTGGCGGTGTCGCCGGTCTCGATGAAAAGGGCCAGGGCCCGGCGATAAAAGGGCAGGGCCGCCTGGGGGCGGCCTTGTCCCCAGTGGAGATTTCCCAGGTTGCCGCAATTGTCCGCCAGGCGGGCGCGGCGCTGCAAGGCTTCGTTCATCTGCAGGGCCTGCAAAAGAAAGGCTTCCGCGCCCGGCGCATCGTCCAGCAGGGTATGCGCCAGCCCGAGGTGCCCCAAGGTGTCGGCAATCCCGGCCGCACTTTTCAACGCCAGGTACAATTCGCGCGCCTCCCCCAGGGCCCGCTGCGCCGGTCTGGGCAGCCCCAGACGCAGCTGGTTTGCCCCGATTCTGGCCAGGGTATCGGCGGTCATCTGCTGGTTTCCGAGCTTGCGCGCGATCTCCAGGGCATGCAATAGCAGCGCTTCCACCGTTTTGGCATCATTTTGCCGTTCGGCAATCACCACCAGGATTTGCAGATTTTCCGCCAGCCCGGCCTGGTCCCCCAGGGCCGCGTTGATGTCGGCGGATTTTCGGAAGAAGCCCTCGGCTTTTTCCAGCCTGCCGAGCTCCAGGTAGAGGGCGCCCAGTTCGGCGCAGTGTCTTGCGCAGTGGGGGTTGGGCTCCAGGGTGCGTTCGATCTCCAAGGCCCGTTCCAGCATCTTTTCAGCCAGCTCCAACTCTCCGTTCAGCAGATAGAGTTCGGCCAGGCGAAAACAGTCCCCCGCGACCCCCGAGCGGCTGCCCAGAGCCTCGTTGATTTTGAGCGCCTTCAACCGCATCGTGAGCACGTTTTGCCGCTCGATGGGGTCTGCGCCCGCAATGTCTGCTGACAGTAACTGACGGTTCATGGCATTAACGGGGATGTGTCCGGGGAGGAGGCCCCGCCCCCTAATGTGCGGGGCCTCCGGGTCGGCAACTGAAATGCGCCTTGCGGGTTCATGCCACCGTCCTAATGCGCACTGGCCCTGCGAGAGCCGTTGAACAGGCGTGAGACAAGGGTTGACCTGGCGGGCGCGGCAACGGCGGCATCGTCGACCTCCGAAACATAGCCCGGCTGGTAGACGAAATAGCCGTGATAGAGCTTCCCGGGTTCCAGTTCGCTGATGATCGTGGCCTTTTCCCGCAGGCTTCGCGGCGCCCGGGTGACAAGCGCCAGGCCGGCACTGAGAAACAGCAGAAAGGCCGCCATGATGTAGGCGGTCTCCGGGGAGCCGGTCTTGGCCACGATCATCTGGGAAACCCGCGGGAAGATGAAGCCGCCGATGCCCCAGGCCGAAAAAACCAGACCGTAGTTGGCGCCGAAGTTTTTGAGGCCGAAATAATCCTTCGTGGCCGAGGGAAACAGGGAAAGATTCGTGCCGTAGTTGAACCCGATCAGGGTGGCGGCCGTCACCAGCAGCAGGGCGCTGCCTTCACCGATGAAGATCAGCGAGGAGATGATCAGACCCTGGAAGGCCAGCATGATGCACATGGTGCGGGTGCGGCCGATCTTGTCGGACACCATGCCCGCGACCACCCGCCCGCCGGCGTTGCCGACGGCCATCAGGGCGACCACGATCCAGGCCAGGGTGCCCATGCTTTGCTTGGCCATTCCCGCCACGCTGCCGATGATGATCAGGCCAGCACCGGAGCCGATGCAGAACATGACCCAGAGCTTGAAGAATGCCTTGGTCTTGATGGTCTCGCTGGGGGGAAAGTCCTCCGGTTTGGCCGCCGGTGGCAGTTTGCGGAGGTTTTCAACCTTCGGTTTGGTTTCAACCGGCTTGAAGCCTTCCGGGGGATTGACCAGCAGGAAGGCCAGCCCGCAGACCACGATCAAAAACGAGGCCCCGAAAATCATCATCGCGTTGCTGAGGCCGAATTTCCCGATCAGGAAGGTGGCCAGGGGGGCGATATAGACGGATGCCAGTCCGAAGCCGGCGACCACGATGCCGGCGATCATGCCGGTCTTGGAAGCCGGAAACCATTTCATGGCCGGCGGGGTGGCCGAGGCGTACCCGAACCCAAGGCCCAGGCCGGTGAGGACCCCGAAACCCAAAATCCAGTTGGCCAGATAGGTGCTCTGGGAGGTGACCAGAAGCCCGACGCCGGTCAAAATACCGCCGAAAATAGCCGTCAGGCGGGGGTTGACCTTGTCCTGGAGCCTGCCGGCGGCCAGCATCGCCAGGGTGAACATCAGGCAGCAGACGGCGAAGGGGTCGTTCAGGGAGGCGATGTCCCAGTCGAAGCGGCCGTCGCCCGAAGCGATCGACTCCTTGATCTCCTGCTTGAAAATACTCCAGGTGTACAGTATCCCCAAGGCCAGGTTGATGCCCAGGCCGGCTATCACCACGCTCCAGCCGCGGTTCTTGATCTTCTCCATCCTTTTCCTCCTCTGATTGTGTGCGGGTTTCGAGTTGCGTTGGAAAATAAATGAGATTCACAAAATAATTTAAACTTAATGAATAGGATTCAATTGCGTGTTGAAAGAGGGAGAAGCAGGATCAATGCCAATTTGAAATTTTTTCATAACCAATTGGATTTGATATGAAAAGAATATTTGGTGGCGGTGTTTCGGCCAGGCGCCCACAACCATGGTTGTGGTTTTTTGGTGGGGTCGCGTAAAAGGGAGCTTCGGTAAAGGGCGGAACGGAGGGGCAACAACTTGGGTTGTTGATACA
>JASFIY010000501.1:0-3104 GCA_050122415.1 Desulfobacteraceae bacterium | reverse complement strand
CCCGGCGGAGGCATGCAGCTTGATCAGCGCGTAATCCAGCACGGAAAGCTTGCCGGGCTTGAGCAGCACCGAATCGGGGGTGGCGATTTTGCCGATGTCGTGCAGGGTCGCGGCCTGCTGCAGGATCCCGATCTGATCTTCGTCGAGGCCAAGCTCCCGGGCCAGCAGGCGGCTGTAGGCGGCCACCCGGAGGGTGTGGCCGGCGGTGTAGGTGTCCCGCTGATCGATCATTTCGGCGAATGACCGGATCGTCTGCTCGTAGTTCTCCGTGCGTTCCCGCTCCAGTCGGGACACCTTTTCCCGCTGCCAGAACGAGCTGACGGCAAAGCCGATGTCGCCCGCCAGCTCCTCCAGCATGACGAGCTCCTCCTGATCAAAGCCCTGCTTGCGCATGGTGTAGACGCTGAGGGCCCCGATGGCGCGGGTGTAGCGGTCGGCGCGCAGGGGCAGGGCCGCCACCGCCTGAAAACCGGTCGTCGCCGAGGGGTCAAGCCACGGGGCGACCGTCGTTTCCCCAGCGCTCTGGACGATGACCACCGTTTGGCCGCGCAGCATGCAGCGGGCTGCGGGCGAGGACGAGAATGGGTCGGCGGGGTCGACGGGATCGTAGGGCGGCGCCCCGGGAAAGCGGACCGAATCGTCGGCGGTGAAAACCGCATCCACCACGCCGTCCCGCAAAAGGCCGATCCAGCTGTAGCCGTAATGGCCATGCTCGGCCATGGTTTTGCAAGCCTGGTCCAGAAGGGTCTCCAGGTCCGTCGCCGAGAGGAGCAAGCCGTTGATTTCGGCAACCGTCTCCATGATTTCCCGCAGGTATAGCTCCCGGTCGAGGAGGGTGTTGATCTGTTCGGTGCGCTCGACCACCCGGGCCTCCAGGGTCCGGTTGAGCTCGTCGACCTCCCGTTTTTTGGTCCGCAACTTGCGGTTCAGGCGCAGGATGTAAAGGGAGGCCGACGAGACCAGGGTGACCAGGCCGAGCAGCAGGCCGAGCTGGCGCCAGTAGCGCCGCAGCACGTCGGTCAAGGTGAACTGGCCGAAATCCGCGTAGGGCCCGATGCGCAGGTCGAGCAGGCAGTCGTGCACCGGCTGGTAGTTCAGGGGCACGGTCCAGCCGGCGCTCTTGCTGGCCCTGGCGGCGGGATCGTCGGGGTCCATGGCCAGCAGGGCGGCCGCCACCGCGCGCGCCAAATCGATGGGTGCGGCCCGGGTGGCGGCCATGGGCCATTCCGGATACAGTTGGGTGCTGAGCCGGAAGGGAAATCCCACCACGTAGCGCTCACCGATAATACGGAATTCGTCGAGCCGGATGCTGCCGGCGGCGGCCATCCGCTCCAGGGTGTCGGTGCGCACGGTGCCGGCGTCGACCAAACCGTCTCGGACCGCATAAACGACGGCGTCATGGGTGTTGCCGTACTCCAGGGTGGCAAAGAAATGCAGCGGCTCGAGGCCCAAGCGGTAGAGTTCACGCCAGCACATGATCCAGCCGCCGAAGGAGCGCGGCTCCACCGCCATGAACGCCTGACCCCGCAGATCGCTGATGGCGCGCAGGTCCTGACGGTCGGCGCGGGCGAATATCACGCCGCCGAAGGTGGTGGTCTGCTGACCGGGAAGGTTCTGGTTGATCAGGGTGGCGATCCGGTTTACTCCGTAAAGCTTTTCAAGCTCCACGTAGAAAGCCGAATTGGCCAGGACGAAATCGATCCGCTGCTCCCGGACAGCGGCATGAATCTGGGTGAAATCAAGGGGCACGACCTGGAAACGGCAACCGGAAGCGGCCAGCTTGGCGCTGAGATAGTCGGCCGTGGGGGCCCACATCCCCACGTCCACCGCCGAGCCGCGCTTGGCGAGGACGCCGATCTTGACCTCCCGGGGGGTTTGGCTGTGGGCATCGTACTTAAGACCCCACAGTGCCGGTAGGAGCATCAGAAAAAAAAGCGCCCAGAAGCTCCTGGTCACGGTCAGGAACTGGCTTCGGAAAAGATGATAGCGGGGCATGGACGGTGGGGCGCGCATCTGGTGAGATATGAAATCCTTGGCGGTTTGATCCTCGGACAAAACCGGGTCCGACCCGCACACGCCATCCCGAAGTGGGAAGCACCGGAAAGCTTTACCGGGTCAAATGGCGGGGGGATTACAAGGCCTCCAGAATACAATTTTTGCGGGTAGGGTCAAGAGGCTTGTCCAGGAAAAACAGCAGGGGCATGAGCGGGTCTTGGTCGTTATTTCGGGGGGATGCCGGGGGAAACCAATCCCGGGCCGCAAGGCTGCTGGGGATATCCCGCACCAGCGTCTGGAACCAAATAAAAAAGTACGACCTAACACCCGCCGATTTTCGAAACAAATCATAGGCATGCAAATTGCCGAGCCCTCAACTCAGGAGCGATCCGAGGTGCACCTGATCCCCGCGGGCCAAGACCGAAAAATCAGCGCGTCCTGACCCAGACCCCTTTTCGGCCCGGCTGCATTTCGATCACGCCTTCCGCGCTCTCCGCCCCAAAGCGGGTTGCCCGTCTCCAGGCCCGGAATTTTGCCCTTTTCGGGGATTCGCACTCAAAACGCCGCAGACCCTCGGCGTGCGACCGAAAACCAACCGGCCGGCGCAGACCCGTTTGTCCAAGCGGGTTGAAAAATTTCCCGGGGACATTATCATGAAATTGGGTATATGCGCAAAACAAGAGGGCCACCCGGCCGGACCCGCTTTCAGTCGGATGACGCTTGGCGGGCGGTTCATGCCCGCATGATCGGTCAATCGTTCCGGAATTTCAAAAACATGCAGCCGAGAGGAGCTACAGGATGCCAAGAGGAGACGGAACAGGTTCGGGCGGTGCGGGAGCCGGCCGGGGAAGGGGCCGGGGACGTGGCCCGAAAGGTCGCGGCGGCGGTTTGGGTGCCGGCCCCGGCGGGTATTGCGTCTGCCCCAGTTGTGGCGTGAGAGCCGAACATCAGCTGGGGGTTTCGTGTTTGGAAATGAAATGCCCCCGCTGCGGCGCGGCCATGACGCGCGAGCAACCCGCCTGACAACGCCACGCGCCAATTAGGCCATCGTGGCGGAGGATAGCCACCCCAACATGTGATCTTTCGCTGCCCGATTATGGAAAGCAGCC
>JASFIY010000500.1:0-3104 GCA_050122415.1 Desulfobacteraceae bacterium | reverse complement strand
TGCAGCCGCCGGCAAGGCGGCCCACCTGGCCGGCGTGCTGGCGGCCCTGACGACCCTGCCGGTGCTCGGGGTGCCCATGACCACCTCGGATCTGGGCGGCCTGGATTCCCTGCTGTCCACGGTTCAGATGCCCGCAGGCATACCGGTGGGCACCACCGCCATCGGCAAGGCCGGCGCCAAAAACGCCGCCCTTCTGGCGGTGGCCGTGCTGGCGTTGTCCGACAGCCGCTTGCGCGACGAACTCAAGGCATACCGAAAACGGATGCGGGAAGATGTGGCAGCGGCCGACGCCGAAGTCCGGAATGCCGTTGTCGCCTGAGCGCAATTCGGGTCAACCCGGTTGGCCCTGAATTCGGCAGGCCGAAAGCTAATTTGATGTCGAGAAGGAGTCAGGTCATGTTCAAAACCAACAACATCCGGCCCAACCTGGCGGGTGATTACCCCCAGGTCCATCCGAGCGCCTTGATCGATCCATCGGCCCAGATCATCGGCAATGTCATTGTCGGGAAAAATGTATTTATCGCCCCCCTTGCTGTGATACGCTCCGACGAGCGCGGCCCTGATGGCTCTGTGGCGCCAATCGTCATCGGCGAAGAGGTCAACATCCAGGACGGGGTGATCATTCACAGCCATGGCGGCGCCACGGTAACCATCGGGGCCAGGACCTCGGTGGCCCATGGGGTGGCCATCCACGGCCCGTGCGCCATCGGCGAAGACTGTTTTCTTGCCATGCGGTGCTCCGTGTACAGCGCAACCCTGGCCAACGAGGTCTGGGTCGGCATGAACGCCCTGGTCATGCGCACCACCATCGACCCCTACACCTATGTCGCTGCCGGCAGCCTCATTCGGTCCCGGCCTTATGCCTACGGCCTGCGGCTTATATCCAACAAAGAAAAGCAGTATATGAAGAATGTTCGCGAAGCCACCAATCGGCTGAGGGAAGATTATTTGAAGTCACGGGCCATGTTAAAAGCGGGCTGAAACGCAATATCCGTCTGCTCGGCTTTGGGCTTCCCCCTTTCAACATCATGGATGACCCGATCAAAGGTGAATACGATGGATGTCCAATACAATGCGACACTCGAGACTTTGGAAAAGCTGCGCGCCGAGTCCATTGCCGCCGGAGGGGACAAAAAACTCGCCGCCCAGCATCGCAAGGGAAAGCTTTCGGCGCGGGAGAGGATCGACCTGCTGCTGGATGACGGTACCTTCGAGGAATTCGATGTGCTCAAGACAGGCCGCGGCGGCTCCCTGGGCGATGAGCGTCCCTACCCCGGCGACGGGGTGGTCACCGGCCACGGAAGCATCGACGGCCGTGAAGTGTTTGTGTTCAGCCAGGATTTTACGGTGGTCGGCGGCTCCTTGGGCGAGGCGCATTCACAAAAAATCTGCAAGGTCATGGATCTGGCCGTCAAGGTGGGCGCGCCGATCATCGGCCTGAACGACTCGGGCGGCGCCCGCATCCAGGAAGGGGTGGACGCCCTGGCCGCCTACGGCGAGATTTTCCACCGCAATGTCAGGGCCAGCGGGGTTGTGCCCCAGATCTCCTGCATCATGGGGCCCTGCGCCGGCGGGGCGGTCTACAGCCCCTCCATCACCGACTTCGTGTTCATGATCCAGGAGTCGTCCTACATGTTCGTCACCGGACCGAGCGTGGTCAAAACGGTCACCCACCAGGACATTACTTCCGAAGAGCTGGGCGGGGCGCAAATCCACTCCCGGAAAAGCGGCGTGGCCCATTTTACGGCGCCCAACGATGTCCTCTGCCTGCGTGAAATTCGGCGGCTGATCAGCTACCTGCCCTCCAACAACCGGCAGCGGGCACCAATCCTGGACCTGCGCGACCCGGCGGGTCGTATCGATCCGGCCCTGGACTATCTTGTTCCCGAGAATCCCAACCAGACCTATGACATGAGCGTGCTGATTTTCAGCATCCTCGACGGCGCCGAGTTCATGGAGGTCCACGCCGGCTTCGCCCGCAACATCATCTGCGGGTTCGGCCGCCTGGGGGGGCAGACGGTGGGGCTGGTGGCCAACCAGCCGGCCGTCCTGGCCGGCGTGCTGGACAGCGACGCCTCCTTCAAAGCCGGACGCTTCGTGCGGTTTTGCGACGCGTTCAATATTCCGCTGATCGCTTTGGTCGATGTTCCCGGCTTCATGCCCGGCCCGGACCAGGAACACGGCGGGATCATCCGCCACGGCGCAAAACTGCTCTATGCCTTCACGGAGGCCACGGTGCCGCGCATCTCCGTCATCGTACGCAAGGCTTACGGCGGCGCCTATCTGGTGATGAATTCCAAACACATCCATTGCGATGTGAACTATGCCTGGCCCACGGCCGAAATCGCGGTCATGGGCCCCAAGGGCGCAGCCGAGGTCATCCACCGCAAGGAGATCCAGGCCGCCCAGGACCCGGAAGCCCTGCTCAACGAAAAAATGGACCAGTACCGGCAAACCTTCGCCAACCCCTTTCTGGCCGCCCAGCGCGGCTATATTGACGACGTGATTTTCCCCAGAGACACGCGCCACCGCCTCATACGAACCCTTCAGGTGCTGGAGGGCAAGGAAGCCAAGGGGCCTGCGCGCAAACACGGAAACATCCCCCTGTGAGGTATGCCATGTTCGACAAGATCCTGATCGCCAACCGCGGCGAGATTGCCGTGCGCATCATGCGCACCTGCCGACGGTTGGGCATTAAGACCGTGGCGGTTTATTCCGATGCGGACAGCCGCAGCCTGCATCGGGAAGTGGCCGATGAAGCGGTTCACATCGGCGGTGCGCCTGCCCGATACTCCTACCTGGACGGGGAGAAAATCATTTCCGCTGCATTGTCCACCGGCTGCAAGGCCGTGCACCCCGGTTACGGCTTTTTGTCCGAGAACGCCCGCTTTGCCCGCTACTTGCAGGCGTCGGGCCTCGGCTTCATCGGCCCGCCGGCGGACGCCATCGCCGTGATGGGCGACAAGATCGCCTCCAAGGAATTGGCCGTCAAGGCCGGTGTCCCGGTCATACCCGGGCACGTCGATGCGCTCAAGGACGTGGACGAAGCCCTGTCCATCGCCGGGAGCATCGGCTACCCGGTGCTGCTCAAGCCCGCGGCGGGC
>JASFIY010000499.1:0-3108 GCA_050122415.1 Desulfobacteraceae bacterium | reverse complement strand
CCAAAGGCCGGATGGCCTTCAGCGGCAAGCAGGGGACGGAAGACCAAGGCGACCGCAGGCCATCCGGTAAACGGAGGATGGGTGCAATTTTAAGGGAGGGTCTTGGGGTGAAAGCGGCGTGAGGAGGACAGGGGTTCCGCGGAGTGCCAGTCCAATTGGAGGCGGCAGCCTCATTCTCCCCCGCTCGAATTCGAATGCAACAGTCGCCGCTTCAGCCGCTGCTCCTCCAGCGCGCAGTAGAGAACGGGCACGACAAACAGCGTCAGCAGCTCGATGGCCATGCCGCCCACCGAGGGCAGCGCCATCGGCACCATGATGTCGGCCCCGCGCCCCTGGGAGGTGATGACCGGCAAGAGCGCCAGGATGGTGGTCGCCGTGGTCATCAAGCACGGGCGCACTCTTCGCGTACCCGCCTCCAGCGTTCGTTGGCGCACTTCCGCGACGCTCTGCGGGGGCTCCTGCTCGAATCTTTGCTTCAAGTAGGTCGACATCACCACGCCGTCGTCCGTCGCGATGCCGACCAGCGCGATGAAGCCGATCCAGACGGCCACAGACAGGTTCACGGTGCCGACCTGGAAAAGGTCGCGCATGGGCGTTCCGAGCAGTTCGAAGTTCAGAAACCACGGCTGCCCGTAGAGCCACAGAAGCGCAAAACCGCCGGACACGGCAATGGCCACTCCGGTGTAGATGATGACGCTGGTTGCAACCCGGTGAAACTGCAGGTAGAGCAGGATGAAGATCACCGCGAGCGCCACGGGGATCAGCAACATGAGACGCTTTTCGCTTCGCACCTGGTTTTCGTAGGCGCCCGCGAACGCGAAGCTGACGCCGGCGGGCACGATGAGCTCGCCGCTGTCGATCTTGGACTGGATGACACGGCGGGCCTGCAAGACCGCTTCCACCTCCGCAATATCCGGCCGGCGATCGAAAAGCACGTAACTGGTCAGAAAGGTGTCCTCCGACTTGATGACCTGCGGGCCGCGGGCGTACCGGATATCGCCAAGCTGCCCCAGCGGGATCTGCTCCCCGCCCGGGGTCGGAACCAACACGCGCCCCAACGCTTCGATGCTGTCGCGCTCTTCCCGCATGTAGCGCACACGCACCGGATAGCGCTCACGCCCCTCCACGGTCCGCGTGAGCGTCATGCCCCCCAGCGCAACCTGAAGCACGTTCTGAACGTCGACAATCGTCAGTCCGTAGCGACCGATGGCTTCCCGATCCAGGTCGATCTCGAGGTAGGGCTTGCCCACCACACGGTCGGCGAAGACGGTCTCCGGCCGCACCGAGGGAACGGTCTTGAGGATCTCCTCCAGACGCAGCCCGAAGGCTTCGATGGCCTCGAGGCTCGGGCCATGCACCTTTATGCCCATCGGCGCCCGCATGCCGCTTTGCAGCATGACGATGCGGGCATTGATGGGCATCAGCACCGGGGCCCCCGTAACCCCCGGACGTTCCGCGGCACGGACAATCTCGTTCCAGATATCCCGGGGTGAGCGGATGTGATCGCGCCATTGTCGCACGCGCTCGCCATTTTCTTGCATGCGGTACTCCGGCTTGTAGGTGATCACCGTTTCGATCATCGACACCGGGGCCGGGTCCAGGGCGCTGTCCGCTCGCCCGAGTTTGCCCACCACGCGGTCGACTTCGGGGATCTGCGCGATGGCGGCGTCCATTTCAGAGAGCATGCCGAGCACTTCCCCGATCGAGGCGTGCGGCATCGTCGTCGGCATGTAGAGGAAGGATCCCTCGTCGAAAGGCGGCATGTACTCCCGCCCAAAACCGGGGAACGCGTGGGCAACCGTCGCGACGGGGCGGCTGAGGCGCACGCCCTGGGGAAGGAAGCCGAAGACCGTGTCGAACCCCAGCCACGCCGTCGTGCCGAAGAGCAGGATCCCCGCAGGAAAGAGCAGAAACAGCAGCTTGCGCCGCAGGATCCCGCCAAGGAGTCTGGGGTAGAGCGACTCGAAGAGGCGGAAGGCGCCCATCACGGACGCGATCAGCACGCCGACGAACAAAAGGTTGACGAGGATGCCCTTACCCCTTCCCAGGGGAAGCCAGTCTGCGGTCAGGAGAAGCGCTACCGCCGCAATCGCAACGATGATCTCGGCGAAGGTCATGCGCTTGTTGAGCGTGGTTGAAAGCAGCGGCCGGGCGAGGCGATAGGCGCCGAGAAAGATGACGAGAACGCCACCGGGCAGGCTGTAGCGAAGCAACAGGATACCGAGGCCGAAAAAGAGCCAATCGCGCATGTGCTCCACGCGCAGCAGGGAACGCGCGATCCTGCGCGGGCCGGCGGCCTGGGTCCGCGGCGCTTCGGGGCGCTTGCGGAAAACGATGAGCGCAGCGCCGGGAAGCACGAGCAGTGCGAAAAGCAAGGCGCCGGTCATCGCAAAGGTCTTGGTGAACGCCAGCGGCGCAAACAGCCGCAGTTCGGTCGAGGACAAACCGAAGACCGGCAAAAAGCTGACGACGGTGGTCAGAACGGAGGTCATGACCGCCGGCGCGACCTCCGCCGCCGCCCGGCGCACCACCGCGGCGCGGGCAGCGCCGGGCGGGGCTTGATCCAGATGCTGGTTGATGTTCTCGACGAACACGATCCCGATGTCGACCATCGTGCCGATGGCGATGGCAATCCCGCCGAGGGCCATGACGTTGGCGTCCACGCCCGTAACCTTCATCATCACGAAGGCCGCAAGCACGCCCAGGGGCAGCATCGATGAGATCAACACCGAACTGCGGAGGTTGCGCAGCATGATCAGCACCACGATGACGGTGATCAGAATCTGCTGGTAGAGCGCGGTCGAGAGGGTCCCGAGGGTCTCTTGGATCAGGGTGGTGCGATCGTAGAAAGGCACGATGGTGACCTGGCTTGCCGTGCCGTCTGCGAGCGTTCGTCTGGGAAGGCCGGGCTGGATCTGCGCGATCTTCTCCTTGACCGCGGAGATGACCGCCAGGGGGTTTTCCATGTAACGGGCGACTACAACCCCGCCCACTGCGGGGGCGCCCTCATCGTCCAGGGCGCCGCGGCGCAATCCCGGGCCATGGGTGACGCGGCCCAGGTCCCTGATGCGGATCGGGGTTTGCTCGCGCGCGACAACCACCGTCGCC
>JASFIY010000498.1:0-3109 GCA_050122415.1 Desulfobacteraceae bacterium | reverse complement strand
GGGAGCGGGCGCCTTGCGCCGAGGCCGACAAGGTTCGTCCCGGCTCCTTGGAGAAACTCGGGAATGGGCCTAATGACCCCCTCCCGGGATGGCCTGAACCGCAGGCCTATCTCAAATTTTCGATCCGACCATCGCAAAATTCCAAAACCCGATTATCGCCTCCGGTTTTCACGCGCAGTATCTCCTCGATAATTCATTGAAAACCGTCTTGTATGCCAGTGGTATGAATTCTGCTTTGCGGGAAGGTAAACGCCTGAATCCAAGCGCCGGGCCGCCGGCAGCGCATGCTCTGCCCCCGCCCGGTGATGCAGGACCCGATTTCCTGGTTTTCGATCCGACCCACATCCTGAAGGGAGGCTGGCATGGCGACCGACGGTCCCTTTATCCGCTGGTTCGAAGATCTGTCGCTGGAGGACGTGCCCATCGTGGGGGGCAAAAACGCTTCCCTGGGGGAGATGTACCGCGAGCTGAGCGGCCAGGGGGTGCGCGTTCCCAACGGGTTTGCGGAGACGGCCGCGGCCTATCGGCACGTCGTCGCCAGCGGCGAAATCGGCGGCAAGCTGGCGGAAACCCTGGCCGGGCTGGACACCGCCGATGTGGCCGACCTGGTCCGGCGGGGGCGGGCGGCGCGCGACCTGATCCTCGGTGCGGGCATTCCGGCGGACCTCTGGGAGGCCATCGCCGCGGCCTACGCGCGCCTCTGCGACCAGTACGGTCCCGATACCGACGTGGCCGTCCGCAGTTCGGCCACCGCCGAGGACCTGCCCACGGCGTCCTTTGCCGGGCAGCAGGAGACCTATCTCAACATCTGCGGCAACAACGCCCTCGAGGAGGCCTGCCGCAAGTGCTTCGCCTCGCTTTTCACCGATCGCGCCATCGCCTACCGCGAGGATCGCGGCTTCGACCACTTCAGCGTGGCGCTTTCCATCGGGGTTATGAAGATGGTGCGCGCGGACCGGGCCACCAGCGGCGTCATGTTCACCCTGGACACCGAAACCGGCTTCCGCGACCTGGTCTTCATTACGGCCTCCTATGGCCTGGGCGAAAACATCGTCCAGGGGGTGGTGAACCCGGATGAGTACTTCGTGTTCAAACCCACCCGGGCCCGGGGCTTTCGGCCCATCGTCAGGAAGAGCGTCGGCGCCAAGAAGATCAAGATGGTCTACGGCCGAGGGGATTCCAAGATGCTGACGCGCAATGTGGAGGTGCCCGAGGCCGACCGGCGGCGATTCTGCCTCAGCGACGACGAGGTGCTGACGCTCGCCGACTACGGCATGCGCATCGAGGCACACTACTCCGCCAAGGCCGGCCGGCCGATGCCGATGGACATCGAGTGGGCCCAGGACGGCCCCGACGGGGGGCTCTACATCGTTCAGGCGCGCCCCGAGACGGTGCAGGCCCTGAAGGACCGCGAGGTGCTGGAGACCTTCCACCTGGAGCGGCGCGGCCCGGTGCTGGTCAAGGGCAAGAGCGTGGGGGAGAAAATCGCCGCGGGCCGCGCGCGGGTGATTCCGGACGTGGCGCACCTGGCCGAATTTCGACCGGGAGAGGTTCTCGTGACCAACACCACCACCCCGGACTGGGCGCCGGTGATGAAGACCGCGGCGGCGATCGTCACCAACCGCGGCGGGCGCACCTGTCACGCCGCCATCGTCAGCCGCGAGCTGGGCATCCCGGCCGTGGTGGGGGCGGAAAACGCCACCGAGATCGTTCCCAGCGGCGAGGAGGTCACCGTCTGCTGCGCCGGCGGCGATGCCGGCTTGGTCTACCGGGGGCGGTTGCCGTTTCACCGCGAGCGCACACAGCTCAAGGACCTCGAGCGCCCCCGGACGCGCATCATGATGAACGTCGGCAACCCCGAGGAGGCTTTCGGGCTGGCCCTGATCCCCAACGACGGCGTGGGGCTGGCGCGGATGGAATTCATCATCAACACCTACATCAAGATCCACCCCATGGCGCTGGTGCACCCCGAGCGGGTCGGCGACCCGGCCGAGGTGCGGGCGATCCGCGAGCTGACCGCCGGCTACGCCGACAAGACCGACTACTTCGTCGAGCGCCTGGCCGAGGGGGTCGGCGCCATCGCGGCGGCTTTTCACCCCAAGCCGGTGATCGTGCGCATGAGCGATTTCAAAACCAACGAATACGCCAGCCTGATCGGCGGGCAGGGCTTCGAGCCCGCCGAGGAAAACCCCATGATCGGCTTTCGGGGGGCCTCGCGCTACTACGATCCGCGCTACCGGGAGGGGTTCGCTCTTGAGTGCCGGGCCATGCGGCGGGTGCGCGAAGAGATGGGGCTCACCAACCTGGTGATCATGATCCCCTTCTGCCGGCGAGTGCCCGAAGCCGAGGAGGTGCTGGCGGAGATGGCCGCCAACGGGCTGGTGCGGGGCGAAAACGGGCTGGAGGTCTACATGATGTGCGAGATCCCCAACAACGTGCTGGAGATCGACGCCTTCAGTCGGCTGTTCGACGGCTTTTCCATCGGCTCCAACGATCTGACCCAGCTGACCCTGGGGGTGGACCGCGACTCGGCGCTGGTGGCCCACAACTTCGACGAGCGCGACCCCGGGGTGCTGCGCATGGTGGCCATGGCCATTGAGGGTGCTCGCCGCAACCTGCGCCACAGCGGGTTGTGCGGCCAGGCGCCCAGCGACTACCCGGATTTCGCCGAGTTTCTGGTGCGCCAGGGGATCGATTCCATCTCCCTGAACCCGGATGCGGTGCTCAAAATCACCCTGAAGGTGCTGGAACTGGAAGCCCAGGCAACCGACGCGGCCCCCGCCGATCCCGCCCGCGGTGGTTGAAACGGCGCGGCCGTGTTTGTCGAAAACCCATCGTCGAGAGGAGGACCCGCATGTACCATGTCATTCTGGTGCCGCTGGACGGCTCCAAGCGCGCCGAGGCCATTTTGCCGCACGTGGAGGATTTGGCCCGCCGCTACGAGGCCCGGGTGGTCTTTTTGGGGGTCGTCGAGCCGGTGGTGGTGGCCGACGCCGGCTGGGCCGACCTGCAGCTCAGCCAGCAGATCTACGACGAGCAGGTCGGCCAGACCGAAGCCTACCTGGGGGGGCTGAAGGGGGAGTTCCGTGAAAAGGGGATTCGCGCCCAG
>JASFIY010000497.1:0-3118 GCA_050122415.1 Desulfobacteraceae bacterium | reverse complement strand
ACCTCCTTTTTGCGGGTCGTTTTTTTCCGTTTTTTGACCTTTTATAATCGTTTTCAAAGGGCGGGGTGACCGGTAGCTTTTGCCCTCCAGGACAACCTTGTAGGCACCGTGGCGCAGGCGGTCGATGGTTGCCGCCCCCAGGATCCGGTTGGGTGTCCTAATCGCCAGTTAATGGCACAGCCAATTCCGTAAAATGGGGTGACACTCCCGAGTGTAAAATTCAATTACACAGAAAGGAGATCACCCGATGACAAAGAAAAAAACGAAGAACGCAGGTAGCACTCGGAAAGGGGGGCGAACCTGGGCCTACCCGGTCGAGTTCCGCCTCCGGATCGTGAAGCTCTTTCTGGAGGAAGGCTACAGTGCCGCCCTGATCAGCGCGGAGTTCGGCATCAGCAAGCACTCGATCCTGCGTTGGGTTTCCGCCTACCGGCAAGGCGGGGTCGAAGGGTTGACGCCGAAGCCCCGTCCGGGTGGCAGGCCTTCCGTAACACCAGAGATCCGGGAACGGGCGATAGCCGTCAAGCAGGCCCACCCGGAATATGGCCCCCGGCGCATCGCCGAGGTCCTCAAACGCTTTTTCCTGATTCCCACCAGCCAGGCCACCGTCCACAAAACCTTATCCGAAAAGGGGTTGGTGAACAGGGCGAAACGAAAACCGGTCAGGAACCCGCCCAAGCCCCGGTTCTTCGAACGCGCCCGTCCCAACCAGCTCTGGCAAAGCGACATCATGACCTTCCGCCTAGCGGGACGCAACGCCTACCTGATTGGCTTCATGGACGACTACAGCCGCTACATCACCGCCCTGGGACTGTACCGCAGCCAGACGGCCGAACACGTCCTGGAGACCTACCGCCGGGGGGTGGCTGAATACGGCGTCCCCAAAGAGATGCTTACCGACAACGGTCGCCAATATACGAACTGGCGGGGTAAGACCCGTTTCGAACGGGAGATGAAAAAGGACCGCGTCAAGCACATCCGCTCCCGTCCCCACCACCCGATGACGCTGGGCAAGATCGAGCGTTTCTGGAAGTCGATCCTGGGGGAGTTCCTCCAGCGGACCCAGTTCGACAGCTTCGAACAGGCAGTTCAGCGCACTGTCTTCTGGGTCAAGTATTACAACCACAAGCGTCCTCATCAGGGCATCGGGGGGCTTTGCCCGGCCGACCGCTTCTTCGAGATCGCCCACGACCTGAAGCAGACCCTGCAGCGCGGCGTTGAGGAGAACGTGCTGGAGTTGGCCCTCAGGGGGCGGCCGCTGGATCCGTTTTACATGGTCGGCCGCATGGGCGGCCAGTCGGTGGTCATCCGTGCCGAAAAGGGTAAGCTCAGGATGCTGGTGGACGAGGCCAGTCACGAAAAAGAACTTGTGTACGATGCGAGAAAGGATATAGACCATGAAGACAACCCAACGAATTCGCAGGGTATTCGATCCGCAGCAGAAAATCACGGCCGTGTTGTCGATCTGGAGCGAGCGCCGCACGAGCGCCCAGGTGTGTCAGGAACTTTCGATCAGCCCGACGCTTTTGGGGCAGTGGCAGAACCTGGCGATCGAAGGTATGCTCAAGGCCCTGGACCCCACGCAGAAGGACCCGCTGCCACCCATCAACCAGCGGTTGTCACGGCTGATCGAAAAGAAGCTGGCCGGCCCGAACCATCGACTGGAGAAGCGACTCAAAACGCTCCAGCAATCCAAGCCGGCACTGTAACCGGGGAAGCCGATGTCCAAGCAACAGCACCAGGCGCGGCTCAGAGCCGAGCTGATCATGAAGGTGCGCTGCGGGCTGATTACGGCCCGCCAGGCAGCCGATCAGCTGGGGGTCTCGCGCAAGACCTTTTACAAGTGGGAGCAGCGGGGACTCTCCGCCCTTTTGGACAGTGTGACCGACCAGCCACCGGGGCGGCCGCCGCATCCTCCGGACGGCCATCGTCAATGGCTGGAGAAGCAGCTCGGGGAAGCCAATCGGCAGATCGAGTTGCTGAACCACAAAATGGCACTGAAGGATGTGCTGATGGATCTCAAGCTTCCGTCAACCGGCAGCGACCGGGCGAAAAAAAAATGACCGGATCCGACAGGCGGTGGCCATGATCGAGGAGGCCAAAACAAAATTCTCGCTGTCGTATGCCTGCTGCGCGGCCCGGGTGGGGCTGTGCTATCGAACCCTGATGCGCTGGAAACAACGGATTGCCAACGGGCAGTCTGCCGTGGAAAATCGCGGCCCGAAAAAGGTTCGGCCGTTGAAGCTTTGCGAACTCAAGAAAAAGATCCGGGATCTGGATCACGGCCGCAAACGCAGCCGCGGCACTGGCAGGCTTCATGGCGCCCACGCCGAGAGCATCTCCCGCAGGGAACTCAATGAACTGGTCCGGCAGGTCCGTTCGGATACCAACGCAAAGCCGTGCCAGGTGCTCTGGCTGAAGCCGGATCTAGCGTGGGCAATGGATGGCTTGGAGTACCGGGATTGCCATGTCCAGAACGTCCAGGACTTGTGTTCGCGTTACAAGTTCGCACCCCTGACCAGCACGGCCGAACCGTGCGGGGAGGAGATTGCCGGTCATCTGTCCCGGCACTTCAGCCGCTTCGGACCGCCGCTGTTCATCAAGCGGGACAACGCCGGCAACCTGAACCATGCTTCGGTCAACGAGCTTTTGGAAGAACATATGGTCATCCCCATCAACAGCCCCTACTATACACCCAGCTACAACGGGGCCATCGAACACTGTCAGGGGGAATTGAAAATCTGGCTGAGCAAATGGAAGCATGCCGCCGATACAAAAAAGGAACTGGCCCTGCAGTTGGACAACGCCGCCCATGCATGGAATCACTTTCCCAGGCGCAGCCTGTCCGGCAAGAACGCCTGCCGGGCTTATTTTTCGTCATCGCGGTTGCGCTGTACGAAACATCAACGAAAGGCGGCGTATGACTGGATTTATGATCTGGCAGCCTACATCTCACAACGTGCCGGTATGAATGAAATCGACCCGACCGCATGGCGTGTCGCGGCCAGGAAATGGATGGAGCAGAAGCGGATGATCATCATCCGTAAACCCGAAAAAGTGTCACCCCATTTAAATCGAAATTTGTGCCATAATTAGCGATGTCGCACAGGGATAAAGT
>JASFIY010000496.1:0-3123 GCA_050122415.1 Desulfobacteraceae bacterium | reverse complement strand
GCCGGCGTGGTCCTCAACCCGGCCACCTCATTGGGGGCGCTCGAGTGGGTCCTGGAGGCGGTCGACTTTGTCCTGGTGATGAGCGTCAACCCCGGTTTCGGCGGCCAGCAGTTCATCCCATCGACCCTGGAAAAAATCACCCGGCTGCGGGAAATGATCCAGGCGCGCGGGCTTTCGACCCTCATCCAGGTGGACGGGGGCGTCAACGCCGGCACCATCGCCGCAGTCGCCGCTGCCGGCGCCGATGTGCTCGTCGCCGGCTCGGCAATTTTCGGCAGCCCGGACTACGCGGCCACCATCGCCGAGCTGCGGCGGCGGATGGGCCCTTAAACTCCGATAGCCGCCCCCGGGGTTGTCCTTGACAGGCTGGGCCGTTTTTCATATTCTTTTCGAGCGGATGCCGGATTCCACCGCCGCCGCACCCATCCGGCGCCGCCGGAAGGAGGTTTTATGGCGCGCCTCAAGGACCTGCTGGGAAAGACGGAGTTCCATATTTTTCTTTTCTGCCTTTTTTTCCTGCTCTTCAACTGGCCCCTGTTGACCATTCTCGAGAAGACCCGCCCGCCGGCCGGCTTTCTCTACCTCTACCTGACATGGTCCGCCCTGGTGGTGGTGCTGGCGCTGATCGCCCGCCACTGCCGGCGGCCGCCCACCGACCGCGACCCTCCGCCGGCGCCGAGGCGATAGCCATGTTCGATCCGCTGGTCGCCATGCTCGTATCCCTGCTCTACGCCGGGGCCCTTTTCCTGGTGGCCCTGTGGGCCGAGCGCTGCGCCAGAGCCGGCAGAAGTCCCGCCAACAACCCATGGGTCTACGCCCTGTCACTGGCGGTCTACTGCACCGCCTGGACCTACTATGGCAGCGTCGGCATCGCGGCCTCCTCGGGGCTGCTCTTTCTCACGGTCTACCTGGGACCGACCCTGGGCATCATTCTGTGGTGGAAGGTGCTGCGGCGGATGACCTTGATCAAATCCCATCACCACATCACCAGCATCGCGGACTTCATTTCGGCCCGTTACGACAAATCCGAAACCCTGGCCGCGCTGGCCACCGTTCTGGCCCTGTTTGCCGTCATCCCCTACATTTCGCTGCAGCTCAAGGCGATCATCAGCACCTTTGCCCTGATCACGGCCCCGGGCCATGGGTTTTCCGCCTGGATCGCCGGCCACGTGGGCCCCATCGTGGTGGCCCTGATGATCCTCTTCACCATCATTTTCGGGGTCCGGCGGCTGGACCCCACCGAGCGCCACGACGGGATGGTGATGGCCCTGGCGGTGGAATGCGGCGTCAAGCTGGCAAGCCTCCTGGTGGCGGGGATTTTCGTCACCTATTTTCTTTACGACGGCTTCGGCGACCTCTTCCGGCGGCTGGCGGACAGCCCCCACCACAGCATGTTCGCTTTGAGCGGCCGTGCCGCTTCGCCCTACCTGTTGTGGACCACCTACCTCGTGCTGGCCATGTCCGCCAGCCTGTTTCTGCCCCGCCAGTTTCACGTGGCGGTGGTGGAAAACCCCAACCCGGATTTCATCTCCTCGGCGATGTGGATCTTTCCGGTCTACATGCTGCTGATCAACCTCTTCGTCCTGCCGATCGCCGCCGCGGGCCTGCTGCAGGGTCTGCCGGCCATGGGGGCCGACACCTTCGTCCTGGACCTGCCGCGCGATCACGGCCAACCCTGGATGGTGATGCTGGTCTTCATCGGCGGTTTTTCGGCCGCCACCGGGATGATCATGATCAGTTCGGTCACCCTCTCCACCATGCTCACCAACCACCTGCTGCTGCCGCTGGTCCGCTGGGTGCCTTGGCTGGGTTTCCTGCGGCGCCACCTGCTGCGCTGCAAGTGGGCGGCCGTGGCGCTGGTGCTGCTCCTGAGCCACGGCTTCGATCTTTTGATCGGCCAAACCTTCATGCTGGCCAATATCGGCATGATCTCTTTTGCGGCGGTCTTCCAGTTCGCTCCGGCCATCGTCGGCGGCATGTTCTGGCGCCAGGCCAACAAATGGGGCGCGCTGGCCGGGCTGAGCGCGGGCTTCGCAACCTGGCTCTACACCCTGCTGCTGCCGGCCCTGATCCGGGTCGGCTGGTTTTCACCCGGCATCATTGAAAACGGACCGTGGGGGCTTGCGGCCCTCAACCCCGAGAGTCTCTTCGGCCTGCGGGGACTGCCGGCGCTCTCCCACACCCTTTTCTGGTCCATCCTTTTCAATCTCGGGGCCTACATACTGGTGTCGCTCTGGCGCGAGCAGGGACCCAGCGAAAAGCGCCTGGCGCTGGCCTTCGCCGGCGAGGGCCCGGAGGCGGGCCTGCCCCCCGACCGGGAGCGCCACACCGCCAGCATCGACCTGGCGGTCAAAAGCCTGGAAATCGAAAAGGTCCTCAATCGCTACATGGAGGAAGCCGAAGCCCGGTCGATCCTCGCCCGCTGCCTGGCGGCCTGCCGCCTGGAAGGGCAGGAACAGATCACCATCGTTGATCTCATCAAGCTCCACAGCGAGGTGGAAAAATCCCTGGCGGGCGCCATCGGCGCCCCCGCCGCCCACAAGGCCCTCACCAGCTCGGAGGTCTTCACGCCCCAGGAGTCCGTGGAGCTCAGCGAGGTCTACACCGAAGTTCTCGCCAGCCTGCGCATTTCCCCCGAGGAGCTCTATGCCAAGCTCGATTATTATCGTGAAAAGGAAACCCTGCTGACCAGCCACGCCGCCGAGCTGCAGGAATACAGCAAGGCGCTTGAGCTGCGCATCCTCGAGCAGGAGAAAACCGAGGCGGCCCTGGCGGAAAGCGAGGCCAAGTACCGCAGCATATTCGAAAACGCCCCCGAAGGCATCTTCCAGGTGACCCCCGAGGGACAGATGATCAGCGCCAGCCCCGCCATGGCGACGATCCTTGGCTACGGCTCGCCCGCCGAGCTGATCGAGGCCCTGGACAGGCTCGGCAAAGCGGTCTACGTCAGCCCCGCCGACTACGAGACCCTGATGGCGCGCCTGACCAGCGAAGGCGTCGTGACCGACTTCGAGTGCCAGCTCACGCGCCGGGACGGCAGCCCCGTCTGGACCGCCATCCGGGCGCGGGCGGTGCGCACCGCCGACGGTGACCTCACGCTGATCGAAGGATTTCTGCAGGACA
>JASFIY010000495.1:0-3124 GCA_050122415.1 Desulfobacteraceae bacterium | reverse complement strand
TTCCGGTTGCCTCACCACGAGTCTCGTCGCCCATGCTTCCGCTAAAGGCATTGAAATTAGAGCAGTGGAATCAAGATACGAAGGAGACATCGACCTTCGCGGTTTTCTTGGACTTTCAGAGAATGTTCCCGTGGGATACCAGGAAATACGGGTATACTTCAAAATCGATGCAGATGTTACACCCGAAGAGAAGAAGGAAATGGTACAAATGGCCAAAAAGTACTCGCCTGTTTTCAATACAATCACAAAATCCGCACCAGTATCTGTTCATTTGGATCAATAAAATCGTATACAAAAGGCCAACCACAACATCCGGTGGTTGGCCTTGCACGATTACGATGGGGGCTTGGTTGGTTGTAAAAGCCCAGTTGCTTGGCATCACGAGGCGGCGTTTTCGATGCGGATTTGCTTCGGGAAAGGATATACATGAAACGCCCGTGTCGCATTGAGCAGTGCGAGCAGGGCGGTGCCCATATCAGCGAAAACAGCCTCCCACATGGTAGCCAGGCCAAACGAGCCGAAAACCAGGAACACCCCTTTCACCATCAGAGCCAGTGCAATATTCTGCAAAATAATTTTTCGAGTGTTCTTAGCGATGCTCACGGCATCGGCCATCTTGGAGGGTGCGTCAGTCATCAGCACCACGTCGGCGGTTTCAATGGCGGCGTCTGAACCGAGGGCACCCATGGCCACGCCCACGTCGGCTCGAGCCAAGACCGGCGCATCGTTGATACCATCTCCCACAAAGGCGACCTTTTCGCCCTCCCGGGTATCCGACAAAATTTCTTCGAAGATTCGAACCTTGTCCTCCGGCAGCAATTCAGCATGAAATTGATCCAAATTCAGGGTCTTGGCAACGCCCGCGGCTGCACATTGATTGTCCCCCGTCAGCATCACAAGCTTCGAAATCCCACCTGACCGCAGCCGCTCCATGGTCTGCTTGGCATCCGATTTGAGTTGGTCCCCGATAAGAATATAGCCGGCATATCGATCATCCACCACCACATGCGCCACGGTGCTGTAAAAGTCGCATTTTCCGTGGTCGACCTGTTTTTCATGCAAAAGTGAATCGTTGCCGACGGCGATGCTTTTCCCGTCAAAGACAGCCTTGACCCCCTTACCGGAGATGGCAAAGTGGTCGCTCACCAGCGCTTCATCGATGGTAAGCCCTTTACTCTTCATCGCTTCTACGATGGACTTGCCAATAGGATGATCCGAGTGCAGCTCCGCCGCAGCGGCCATTTGCAGCACCTGATCGGAGGAGAATCCATTTTCAGGCACGATCCGATCCACCGTGAAAACCCCGCGCGTCAAGGTGCCTGTCTTGTCAAAAACCACCGTCTTGACTTTTGATAGGGCGTCGATGAACATCGAGCCCTTGATCAGGATTCCACTGCGCGATGCCCGGCCGATTCCACCGAAATAACCCAGCGGGATGCTGACCACCAGAGCACAGGGACAAGAGATTACCAGCAATACCAGGGCTCGATAGATCCAGGTCGAGAATAGGGCGTCCTGCATGAGCAAGGGCGGAGCCAGGGCGATAGCCGCCGCGATGGCCACCACCGCCGGTGTATAGTAGCGGGCAAAGGTGGTGATAAACTTTTCAGTGGCGGCTTTGCGCGCGGCTGCGCTTTCCACCAGTTCCAAAACGCGGGCAATCGACGATGCTTCAAAAGGTTTTGTGACGCGAACCGTGAGCGCCGATGTCTGATTAATGCTGCCGGCCAGGACAGTGCCGCCCGGGCGCATCTGAACCGGAACCGGCTCGCCGGTCAAAGGTGACGTGTCCACCTGGGAGGCGCCATTGATCACCGTGCCGTCCAGAGCGACTTTCTCGCCGGGTTTGACCAGGATGATTTCCCCCACTTTCACCTTTTCGGGTGTCGTTTCCTTCAAACCACTCTCGGTCCTGAGCAATGCCCGCTTTGGCCGGGCAGCCAGCAGCCCGCGAACCGAACGCCGCGATTTGGAAACCGCCAAATCCTGGAGCAGTTCGCCAACCTTGAAGAACAGCATCACGCCGACCGCCTCGGATAGGGCGTTTATGGCCATGGCGCCAGCCGTGGCGATGACCATGAGCACGTTCTCATCGAAAAATTGTCCGCGCCGCAGCGTCCGCCACGCACCGGCCAAAACGCTCCAGCCGGCCAACAGGTATGCTGCAATCATTATGGGATATTCCACCCACGACCAAGGCAAAGGCTGGAGTTTATCTTCAAAAATCAGGTGGACAACAAAGACAAAGCCTGCTGCGACGATAATTGCGATTTGCTTACGAAAATCGCCTGAATCTGATAGCTCGGCGTCCTGTGCGTGTTTGTCGTCCTGATCTGGGGCAAACAGTTTGACATCCGGTTCGATGCGCGCGACCGTGGCCAGGGCTTTCGATATATCGGTTGTTTTCAGATGCAATGTAAGATTGGCAAAATCAAGAGCGACGCTTTGCACCCCTTCGGTTTTTTCCAACTCGCGCTCGATCTTGGCCGCGCAGGCGGCGCAGTCAAGATTTTGAATCCTAAATCTCTTTTTCTGAATAGATTCCATATTATAACTCCCCGCGGCTATCGGTCGCTCGCCGCCGCCTGAGTGACCGGATATCTTTTGGGTCAATCCGATGAAAGCCTCTCGGCTTCCCGTCGGAGAAAACCGCGCTTAATGACCAAGCTGGCCGTTGGAGATATATCATCTGCAACCCGCCTTATCTCCAAGGAGTTGCGCCGAAGGTCCCAAATCACCTGTTTTGCACGCGAATCGCAATCCCGGGGCCGACCCACAGTGCCGACATTGACGATATACCGAGAACCCGCTTTGAGCCCAGCGCCATTTTGGCGCAGTGGGTCGAAGTTAAGTCCTTTTCCAGCATAGAGCATAAGCATCAGATGGTGGGTGTGCCCAGCAATAACGATATCGAAATCGTCGAATGCGGCGGTTTTTTCAATTCTTCATGATCGCATCCAGGCGGCTGATCAACACAACGATTCCGATTCCGGGTGCTAGGCGATAACCTTGCTGGATTTGACGACATTTTCGTTGCTTCGATTCGCAGCGAAGTCATCCAGGTTTCAAATGGTGGTTTCCGAGATGGTCCGCATTGCCTCCCGGGTAAAAAAAGCCTTATGGC
>JASFIY010000494.1:0-3124 GCA_050122415.1 Desulfobacteraceae bacterium | reverse complement strand
CCTGGTGCTGGCGGCCGCGCTCGGGGGCGGGATCTATTTTTCTCGACCGGGGCAACCCCCGGACTTAACGCCTGTGGTGGACGCCCCGCGGCCGGCGGCGCGGCCACCGGTTGCCGGCGGTCAGCGGCCGGGGCCTCTGCCGGAGGCGGCACCCCCAAGCGCCACGCCGTTGCAAAACACCGCCCCGGCGCCGGCGCCGCAGTCACCCGCAGCCCCTGCAGGCCGCGCTGCGGGCGGCCCGCAGACGCCGGCTGCCGAGGGCCGGCCGGCGGGCCCGCCGCAGCCGGCAGCGGCGCCCGTTGCTGGGGATCGGGCCGCGCCGGCGGCAGCCGCGGACGGCGCCCCGCTCCCACCGGCGGCGCCGGTCAAGCGGCCCGCGCTGACCCTCGAGGGCATCGTCTGGTCGGACGACCCCAAGGAGCGCATGGCGGTCATCAACGGCAAAATGGTGCGCGAGGGGGACTCCATCCTGGGGGTCAGGATCCAGACCATCGGGGAGAACGATGTGGCGGTGGCGGCCGACGGGGACCGCTGGACGGTGCGCTTCTGAGGCCTGGCGCGACCCTTACTGCAGGTCGTGCTCGAAGATCAGGCCGGTCCCCGGGGCCTGCCCGGGCTTGGCGGCGGCCTGGTTGGCCAGGGTTGTCACCGCCCGTTCCAGCTGGTCGGTGCGCTGCTGCAGGGTGTTGATTCTGGCGCCGTAAAGATCGGCCATTTCGGCCAGGCGGCTCTGGAAGCGCTTGCGCTCGGTTGCCACGGCGGCCTCCACGGTGCTTGCCAGCTCCCGCCGGTCAAGCTGGGCCGCCGACAGGGCGGCCAGGTCTTGGCCGAGCTGGGCGGCGCTGACCTCAACGGTTTTCAGGCGCTGGTCCAGGGCCTCGAGGGCCTCGACAGCCTCCCGGTTGGATCGGGTCAGGGTGTCCAGGGTGCCGTCCACGGCCGCGAACTGGGCGGCCAGCGGGGCCAGTTGGGCGCTGGTCTCGGAGAGCGTCTGCTGCAGGGCCTTGGTGTCGGGCAGGGCCGCGCCCAGGGCGGTGAGCCGCTTTTCCAGATCGCGCTGTTGGGCGGCAAGGGCGCTGCCGGTTTTCTCAAATTCGGCCAATTGCCCCCGGAGGGTTTCCTCGAGCTTGGCGGACTGCAGCGAAAGCGAGGAGAAGCGCGAGTCCAGGTCCTGCGCGAGCTTCTGCACGTCCCCTTCCTTGACGGCCGCGAACTCCGTTTTGAGGTCTACGTAAGCGTAGGCCACCATGGCGCCGATCACCAGCGGCACCAGGATTGCAAAGACCGTCAACCGCCGGTTGGGCTTTTCCAGGCGCTGCTCCCGGCGCTCCTCCTCCAAAAGAAGGCCGCTGTCCTCATCGTTACGGCCCAGTTTGAAGCTTTCGCGATCTGCCATCGGTTTTCATTCCCATTCGATGGTGCTGGGGGGTTTGGAGCTGATGTCGTACACGACCCGGTTGACCCCCCGGATTTCATTGATGATCCGGTTGGAGATGACGCCCAGCAGACTGTGAGGCAGCTTGGCCCAGTCGGCGGTCATGGCGTCCTTGCTGGTGACCGCCCGGATGGCCGCGATGTTCTCGTAAGTCCGCTGATCGCCCATGATGCCGACGCTTTTCAGGGGCAGCAGGACCGCGAAGGACTGCCAGAGCTTGCGGTAGTAGCCGCTGCGGCGGATCTCCTCCAGCAGGACGGCGTCGATCTCGCGCAGCAGACGCAGCCGGCTGGCGGTCACCTCGCCGATGATGCGGATCGCCAGGCCCGGGCCGGGAAACGGCTGGCGCCAGATCATGGCATCCGGCAGCCCCAGGGTCTTGCCCAGCTGCCGGACTTCATCCTTGAAAAGATAGCGCAGCGGCTCCACCAGCTTGAGCTTCATCTTTTTGGGAAGTCCGCCGACGTTGTGGTGGGATTTGATCACCACCGAGGGGCCGCCGAAGGCCGACACCGATTCGATCACGTCGGGGTAGAGGGTGCCCTGGCCCAAAAATTCGGCGTCCTTGATCTTGAGCGCCTCGGCCTCGAAGACCGCCATGAAGACCCGCCCGATGATCTTCCGTTTTTTTTCCGGGTCGCTGACCCCCTTGAGTGCGTCGAGAAATTTCCTGCCGGCCGAAACGAAGCGGATGTTGATCTGCAGGTGCTCCTTGAAGATCGCCTTGAGCTTTTGGGCCTCGTTGAGACGCAGCAGGCCGTTGTCGACGAAGATGCAGGTCAGCTGGCGGCCCACCGCGCGGTGCAGCAGCAGGGCGGCCACCGAGGAGTCCACGCCGCCGCTGAGCCCCAGGATGACCTTCTTGGCGCCCACCGTTTGCCGAATCTCGGAGATCGCGTCGGCGGCGAAGGATTTCATCGTCCAGCTGCGCCGGCAGCCGCAGACGTCGAACAGAAAGGCCTTCAATATGTTTTTGCCCTGCGGGGTGTGCACCACCTCCGGGTGGAACTGGAGCCCGTAGAGGCGGCGCGCCGTGTCCTGGGCGGCGGCCACGGGGGTGTTGTCGGTGGTGGCGGTGACCGCAAAGCCGGGCGGCAGCTGCGCAATAGAGTCGCCGTGGCTCATCCAGCAGGGGGTGGTGGGCCCCAGTGTGCGGAAGAGCGGCTCGGGGTCGGTGATGGTCAGGGTCGCCAGGCCGTACTCGCGCTTGCCGGCTTTTTGGACGCTGCCGCCGAGGGCGTCCACCATGAACTGCAGGCCGTAGCAGATCCCCAGGACCGGAATGCCCAGGTCGAAGACGGCCGGATCCATTTTGGGGCTGCCGGGTTCGTAGATGCTGGAAGGCCCGCCGGAGAGGATGATCCCCTCGGGAGCCATCCGGCGCACGGTCTCGATATCGATGCCGGGCGGCTCGATGCGGCAGTAGACATGGGCCTCCCGCACCCGGCGGGCGATCAACTGGTTGTACTGGGAGCCGAAATCGATGATCAGGATCATGGGCGTCCTTTGCCGGGAATGGGTCCTTGGGGTTTAAAAAGCTTTATTTTTCAGGGCTCTATCATGCCGCCCGGGGGGAAACGGTTTGCTAAAGCGGATCGAATATGGTAAATAGCGCCCGAATTGTCAATCCTTGATGGCGGCGTAAAATGCTCAATTTCTGCGTTGCGCTGCATCTCGAGGTCGCTGCGG
>JASFIY010000493.1:0-3125 GCA_050122415.1 Desulfobacteraceae bacterium | reverse complement strand
GAGCTGCGGCGGACATTCCATGGTCATGGCGCCGCAGCGCTCGGGCACGTTGAAATGTTTCGACGGTTGGGTCTGTTTAAAAAATTTCAGGAAAGGATAACAAAACCCTTGAACCCTTGTCAAACGCCGACCGGCGCCACGAGGCCGCCCCATTGAAATGGCGCGGACCCACGCGGCGCCGCGGTTTCGCGCTTTGGCAACCCAACGGGCAGGGAAATCCCTTTAAGGGGCCACGCCGCGCGCAGGGGGTTGACATCTCAGGCCCGCCGCTGCATTTTCGCCGTACCCACAATAAACGGTCCTTGTGCAGTCGCCGCGATCACCACGCCCGCCGGAAAACCAGGGGCTGCACCAGCCCGCACCCGGGAGAGAAAAGCGATGAAAAAAACCCCGAACCGCGAGGGGCTGCCCCCATGGCGCTGATCGGGATGCGCGAGGTCTGCTGGGGGTTTGGCGACCCGCCCCTGCTGGAGAACCTGACCTTCCAGATCGGCAAGGGCGAGCGCGTGGGCCTGCTGGGGCGCAACGGCGTGGGCAAGTCCTCGCTGCTGAAGCTTTTGGCCGGCGATATCGTTCCCGACAGCGGCGAGGTCTGGCGCCAGCAGGGGGTGACGGTGGCCGCCCTGGAACAGGAGGTGCCGGCGGGCTGCCAGGGGACGCTCTTCGATGTCGTCGCGGCCGGGCTGGGCGAAAAAGGCCGAATGCTGGCCGAATACAACCGGATCTGCCGGGAGCCCGAGGACGCCGACCACCCCGCCCTGACCCGGCGCCGGAACGCGCTGCAGCACCGGCTGGACGCCGAGGGCGGCTGGGAGCTGCTGCGCCAGACCGAAAAGGTCCTCTCCCAAACCGGACTGGATCGCGATGGGGACTTCGCCAGTCTTTCGGCCGGCATGAAGCGCCGCACCCTGTTCGCCCGCGCCCTGGCCCGCGACCCCGACGTGCTCCTCTTGGACGAACCCACCAACCACCTGGACATCGCGGCCATCCTCTGGCTGGAAACCTTCATCCTGCGCAACGTCAAAACCCTGCTCGTGGTCACTCACGACCGCGCTCTGCTGCAGCGGCTGGCCACCCGCATCCTGGAGTTGGACCGCGGACGGGTCGCTTCCTACGCCTGCGACTACCCCACCTATCTGGCGCGCCGGGAGGCGGCGCTGGAGGCCGAGGAAAAGCAGTCCGCGGTCTTCGACAAAAAACTCTCCCAGGAGGAGGTCTGGATCCGCCAGGGCATCAAGGCCCGCCGGACCCGCAACGAGGGGCGCGTGAAAGCGCTGCAAAAACTGCGCGAGGCCCACCGGGCCCGTCGCCACCGCGTGGGCAGCGCCCGGCTGGCGATCCAAGAGGCCGAAAAAACGGGCAAGCTCGTGATGGAGGCCCGGGGGATCACGTTTGCCCTCGGCGATCGGGCCATCATCCGCGATTTCTCGACGGTGGTGATGCGCGGCGACAAGATCGGCATCATCGGCCCCAACGGCGCCGGCAAAACCACTCTGCTGAAGCTCCTCCTGGGCGAGTTGGCCCCGACGGCGGGCCTCCTGCGCCGGGGCACCAACCTTCAGGTGGCCTATTTCGACCAGCTGCGCGACCAGTTGGACCCCCAGCGGACAGTCCAGCAGAACATCGCCCAGGGCAACGACTTCATCGAATTCAACGGCCAGCGGCGCCACGTGATCGGCTATCTGCAGGACTTTCTGTTCTCCCCGCAAAGGTGCCGCACGCCGGTCTGGGTGCTTTCGGGCGGGGAAAAAAACCGCCTGCTGCTGGCCAAGCTCTTCACCCGGCCGGCCAACGTGCTGGTGCTGGACGAACCCACCAACGACCTGGACGCCGAAACCCTGGAGCTCTTGGAGGAGCTGCTCTTCGAGTTCAGCGGCACCCTGCTGCTGGTCAGCCACGACCGCGCCTTTTTGAACAACGTGGTCACCGGCACGCTGGTCTTCGAAGACGACGGCCGGGTGGCCGAATACCCCGGCGGCTACGACGACTGGCTGCGCCAGCGGCCGGCACCCGCCGAGGCGGCGCCACCGGAGAAAAAAACCCGGACCCCGGCCCGCAGCGCCGGCGGGAGCGCACGAAAGACCGGACTGGGGTTCAAAGAGAAGCACGAACTGGAGGCCCTGCCCCGGCGGATCGAGGCACTGGAGGCGGAGCAGCGGGAACTTTACGCAGCCATGTCCGACCCCCTATTCTACAAGAAGGAAAAGGGGGAGATCACCGCGTTCACGGCGCGCCTGGAAGCGGTGGAACGAGACGTCCAGGCGGCCTACCGCCGTTGGGAGGTCCTGGAGGAATTAAAGGGCGATGCGCCCTGACGGCCCCCTCCAGGACCGCCGCGGCGGGTTGACAACCCACTGCATGTTCCGGTATGCGGGCCGCTTGACGCTTGCGATCACCGGGGGCCCCGGGAGGTTTGTTGAAGGGCCTCTGCACGGGCCGTGAATGCCATTTTTTCGGCCCCATTCACACCCCAAAGGAAAGGAAAAATTCATCATGGTAAAGCTCGAAACCAGCATGGGCGACATCGTTCTGGAGCTAAACGAGGAAAAAGCCCCCCAAACCGTCGCCAACTTTCTGTCCTACGTGCAAGCCGGGCATTATGACGGCACCATCTTTCACCGCGTCATCGACGGGTTCATGATCCAGGGCGGCGGGATGACCGCCGAGATGAAGGAAAAGCCCACCCAGGCCCCCATCCCCAACGAGGCCGACAACGGCCTGCAAAACGACGCCTACACCGTCGCCATGGCGCGCACCATGGACCCCCACAGCGCCACGGCGCAGTTTTTCATCAACGTCAAGAAAAACGATTTTCTCAACCACAAGTCCAAGACCCCCGACGGGTGGGGCTACGCGGTTTTCGGCAAGGTGGTCAAGGGCCACGGCGTGGTCAACAAGCTCAAAGGCGTCCCCACCGGCCGCAGCGGCATGCACCAGGACGTCCCCGTCACCCCGGTGACCATCACCCGGGCGACGGTGGTGGCGACGGAAGATGCGTAAACCCTTGCACGGGTGAGGCCTCGATCCGGCGGTTCTCGATGGGTGTCTTTGGCCGCCTCCGACAACGGTTCACCGTCACAGGTATCCTTCCCAAACTTGCGGGGGCGCCCGCGCGGGCGCCCCCG
>JASFIY010000492.1:0-3127 GCA_050122415.1 Desulfobacteraceae bacterium | reverse complement strand
CCGGTTTTGCGCCCGCTGCACTTCTGCAGACCCTGGCGCCCGCGCCCGCCGCCCACCTGCAGCTCGAGCCGCTGGATTTAAACGCCAGCTTCACGGTCGGCGCCGATTCCGGCCTGCAGGCCCGGCTGCAAAGCCCCCGGCTGGGGGCCACCGTAACGGGCACCAGCGGGCAGGTCGCTCTGGCGGGCGAGGATGTGGCCCTCTCGGTCGCCCTGAAGGCCGCGGGACTCGAGATCGAACTTGCGTCCCTGCGGTTGACCGCCCCGGCGGCGCTCCTTTCCGGCAGTCTAAGGTTGGCGCCCCAGGAACCGCGCGTGGGGTTGGCGCTGACCGGGCGGGAGGTGGACCTCACCGCCGCGCGGCAGGCGTTGCAGGACCTGGTGGGCGATCACCCGGTGGTGCGCCGGGTGCTCGCCATCGTGCGCGGGGGGCGCCTGTCCGAAGCGCACTGGGACGCCGCGGGGAACACCTGGGGCGAGCTTTTCGGGTGGGAGAATTTTCGCGTTCGGGCCCAGCTTGTCGACGGGCGCGTTTTTGTGCCCAAACCGGGGCTGGATCTGAGCGCCGTGTCCGGCCAGGTGTCGATCGCCCAGGGGCGGCTGACCGGCAGCGGGTTGCAGGCCCGGCTGGGAGACTCCGCGGGGCGCGACGGCGTGCTGCAGCTCGGGTTGAGCGACAGGGCCGAGACCTCCTTTGGGCTGGACCTGGAGGTGGCGGCCGATCTTTCCCAGCTGCCGCCGGTCCTCAAGCGCATCGGCGGTCCCCCGGCCTACCTGGCCGAACTGGCCAAGCTCGATGCGGTCAGCGGGCGGGGGCTGGGGCGCCTGAAGCTCGAAAAAACGCCGGCGGGCATGAAGGCCGTGGTGGCAGTGGCGGAATTCGATCTCGAAGCCGACTACCAGCGGCTGCCCGCCCGGGTGAGCCTGTCCGGGGGCAGCTTTTTCCTGGATTCCGACCAGATTCGGGTGGCCGAACTGGGCGGTCGCATGGGCGGGACAGGCTTGCAGGGGCTATCGGCCCGGCTGGACCGGCGGCCGCCCTACGCCCTGGAGATCACCTCCTTGGCGGCCAGCGCCGCCCTCTCCGAGATCTTCCCCTGGCTGCTGGGCTTCCCCGCCCTGCAAGCGCCCCTAACGCGCCTGGCGCCGCTTTCCGGGGGGATTGAACTGGTGTCCGCCACCCTTTCCGGGCCGCTGCTCGCGCCGGCGCGCTGGCGTTTCCAGGCCACCGGCCGCCTGGCGGCGGCTGCGGCCGGGGCGGGGCTGCTGGGGGCGCCGCTGGAGGTCGCCGCGGCGCGCTTCCAGGCCCGAAACGGCCGGCTGCAGTTTGAGGATGCCGCCCTGTCCTGGGAGGACGCCCGGCTGACGGCCGCCGGCCACCTGGCGGGGTTTCCCGGGCCTGTTGCGGAGCTCGACATGACCCTGGACGGCGTGCTGCAGGCCGTTTCGGCCGCCCGGCTGCTGGAGCGGCTGGGGGCGCCGGCGGGGGCGGGCGTGCGCACCCCGCTGAAGATCGCCGATGGCCAGCTGAAGTGGCGCGCCACCGGCGCCGCCGGCTTCAGCGGCACTCTGAGCGTGGCCGACGGCCCCGGTGTGGACCTGGAAATTCGCCAGGATGAAGAAAAGCGGCGCTTTCAGCAGGTCAGCATCCGGGATGGGGAGAAGCTGGCCACCGTGAGCCTGGAGCTGTCCCAAGGGGTTGCCAGGATCGCCTTTGACGGCTACCTGGAGCGGCCCACGCTGGAGAGACTGATCATCAGTGACAAGCTGCCCAGCGGGTGGCTGCGCGGTGCGTTCAGCGCCCGGATTCCCCTTGGGGCGCCCGTGGAGGCCAGCGCCAACGGCCGCCTGGCGGGCGAGAACATCGTCTTGCCGGGCCCCTTGACGGGCCCGCTGATCATCCACGCCATCGCCCTGGAGGGCCATGGCGAGCGCCTGCAGGTCGGCGCCGCGGACCTGACCTGGAAAGGGCAGCGGTTTCAGCTTCAGGGAAACCTCAGCCGGCGTGAAGGGCGTCTGGTGGCGGACCTGGAGGCCACGGGCGACCGGATCGACGGGGACCAGCTGCTGCCGGCGGCCGCCAGCGGCCCCCCGGAAGGCGGGGAGGCCAGAGCATGGCCGAAGCTGGCCGGGCGGTTGGGGGTCCGGGTGGCGGCCCTGACCCTGGACGGCCGCACCTGGCAGCCGGTGGGCGCCGAGGTGCGCTTTGAGGACCAGCGGGTGGAGGTGGCGCTCCAGGACGCGGCCCTTTGCGGGATTCAAACCGGCGGGTATGTCACCCTGACCCCCCGCGATGTGCGCCTGGATTTGAAGACGACGGCGGAAGACGGCGCCCTGCAAGAGGCCCTGGACTGCCTCTGGGGCCGCCAGGATCTCATGGACGGCCGCTTCGATTTAGAGGCCAGCATCTTCGGCGCCGGACCGGCCGCCGATTTGCGGAGGCAACTGCGGGGGCCGCTTCGCCTGCAGGCCCGTGAGGGCCGGATCTACCGCCTCAACCTGCTCACCAAGATTTTTTCCCTGCTGAACATCACCGAGATCTACCGCGGCGAGCTGCCCGATCTGGTCGGTCAGGGCTTTGCCTACAGCGCAATCGATCTCGCCGCCCAGCTCGAGGAGGGCCGGCTGGTGATCGAAAAGGCGGTCCTGGATGCCCCCAGCATGAAAATCGTCTGTGCGGGAAGCGTGGATCTGATCGCCCAAAAAATGGACCTCACCTTTCTGGTGGCGCCGCTGAAGACCGTCGACCGTCTCCTGGGGTGGGTGCCCATGGTCAGCCATGTGCTGGGGGGGAGCCTGGTTTCGTTTCCCGTCCGCGCCAGCGGCAACCTGCGCGACCCCGCCATCGTGCCGCTGCACCCTTCGGCGGTGGGCGCCGGGCTGCTGGGCATTCTCAAGAACATCATCACGCTGCCGGTAACCCTGATCGATCTGCTGACCCCCGGGGAGAAGGCCGAAGAGTGAGCCCGGCACCAAGGCGGCAGCCTCAGGGCTGATAAAAAGGGTAAAAATTCAAAAATTTTGGATGGTGCTCTGGAAAGGAAGTGCGGTGCGCGCAACGTGCGCCGCAGCGGCTTCGAGATGCGGCGCACGGCAGAAATCGGGCTTTGTGCGCCCCCATCAGGGCC
>JASFIY010000491.1:0-3132 GCA_050122415.1 Desulfobacteraceae bacterium | reverse complement strand
CGGTCGGCAGCAGCACCTGGGCCCGGGCAGCGGTGGCACCGGGCAGATAATCCAGCACCACCAGCAGTTCCAGTTGCCCCAGGGCGCGCTCCAGGCGCGGCCGGTCGGGGAACTCGCTCAAGGGGTCGGCCTCCACCACCACCAGGGCCGTGACGCGGCCGGCCTCGATGGCCTCCAAAAGGGCCTCCAGCGAGGCCCCGGGCGGCGACAAGCGTGCCGCGGCGAAGGCGCCGGCGCCGGGCAGGAGGTAGAACAGGCCGCAGCGCTCGCGGCCGACGGCCAGCAGCCGGGCGCAGTCGGCGGCAAAGGCGGGCAGGGCGTCGGGTACCGTCTCGGTGCCGCAGACGATCAGCGGGCGGCGGCTCTCGGCCAGGACGCGCGCCGCAGCCGACCCGTCGGCGGTCGGCAGGGCCTGCCAGAACGCCCGCGGCAGGTCGGCCAGCGCCTGCGCCGCGCCGGCGGGCAGGGCGTCTTTGACCGCAGCGCCCAGGAAGGCGGCCAGGGCCTCGGGGGGCAGGGGGAGGTGCTGAAATGCCAGCGGCAACCTCACCGGTCGCGGGTCCGCCACCAGCACGGGGGCGCCCCGGCGCTGGGCCCGGCGCAGGGCCGGCGCCAGCATCGGGGCTTCGTTTAAGGGGTCGGCACCCACGACGATCACCGCATCCGCATCTTCGATTTCCCCCAGCGAGGTCGCCAGCTCGGGGCTGAGTCCGGCGACGGCCGCCGCCACCCGGGCGGCCAGCCCGGCGCTGTTGAAAAAGGCCGGCGGCCGCCAGGCTCTCGCGCGGCAGAGGTGCGCCAGCAAGGCCTGGGTTTCTAAACTGCTGCGAAGCCCGCCGAGGGTCCCGACGGCATCCGGGCCCGCGCATTGGGCGATGCGCGCCAACTCCCGCCGGAGAAAGGCGACCGATTCCGCCAGGGGCTTGGCCGCATCGCCCACCCGGGCCTGGCGGGGGCGCCGGGGGTGGTCGGCGTAGAAAAAGCCGTAGCGGCCGCGGTCGCAGATGAAATGACCGTTGACCGCCGGGTTGCGGCCGGCTTCCTGGCGCACGGTCTGGCGGTAGCGGGCGCTGGTAACGGTGCGGCAGCCCAGGCTGCAGTGCAGGCAGACCGAGGGGGCGCGCTGGTAGTCCCAGCGGCGTCCGAAGTAGCGCGAGGGCTTGTCGGTGAAGACCCCGGTGGGGCAGATGTCGGACAGGTTGCCGGCAAACGGGCTTTCCAGCGGGCCGTCGGCGAAGCGGCCGAAATAGATCCGGTTGGCGATCTGCATCGCCCCCAGATCGCGGCCGCCGGCAAACTCCTGGTAGAAGCGCACGCAGCGGTAGCAGTGGATGCAGCGGTTCATCTCGTGCTGGAGCAGCGGACCGAGATCCTGGTCGGGGTAGGTGCGCTTGGGACCGCGGTAGCGCCGCAGGCCGTGGCCGCCGGAGATCGTCATGTCCTGCAGCAGGCAGTGGCCGCCCTCGTCGCAAACCGGGCAGTCGTGGGGGTGATGGAGCATCAGCCACTCGATCACCTGCCGGCGGAAGTCCACCGCCTCGGGGTCGGTGGTGGAGACCACCATCCCGTCCAGGGCCGTCACCATGCAGCTCATCTGGATGCCCGTCACCGGACCGGCCAGAAACTTCACCGCGCAGACGCGGCAGGCGCCCACGGACCCCAGGGCGGGGTGGAAACAGAAGCGCGGGATCATGATGCCCAGCTGTTCCGCGGCCTCTATGACCTTGGTTCCCGCCGGAACTTCGATTTCCTGGTCGTCGATAACGAGTGTGGGCATCGCACGTGCTCGGCTCGGGTGGCCGGACCGGCGGCTGCAGCCGCCGGTCCGGCAAACATTCTCATTGCCCCCGGAAGGGGCAGCGGCCCAGTCGGATATGGGCCTGGACCTCGTCTTCGAAGTAGGTCAGCAAGCTCTCCAGGGGCGAGGCCGCCCCGGGCGCAAAGGCGCAATAGGCCTTCCAGAGGTGCGCGGCCATGCCGTGGAGCATGGGGATGAATTCGGGTTCGCCGCGGCCCTCTTCGATCCGTTCCAGCAGGTCGCGGATATAAGGCAGGCCCTCGCGGCAGGGGGTGCACCAGCCGCAGGACTCGCGGGCGAAGAACGCCATCAAGTTGAGGGTCGCCGCCACCAGGCAGGTCTTGTGGTCGAAGACCATGATGGCCCCCGTGCCCAGCCGGTGGCCGGCCTGCCGCAGGGATTCGAAGTCCATCGGGATGTCGTAGAATTCCCGCGGCAAAAAGCGCGTGGATGCCCCCCCGGGCAGACAGGCCTTGAATTCGGAGCCCGGCGCCATCCCGCCGGCGTGGACCTCGATGATTTCGCGCAGCGGCACCCCCATGGGCAGCTCGAAGCAGCCCGGCTGGCGGACCCTGCCGCTGACGCAGAAGAGCTTGGTGCCCGCACCGGTTTCGGTCAGGGCCAGCGCTTTGAACCACTCCGCCCCGTTGCGGATGATGGGGGCCACGCAGGCCAGGGTTTCGACGTTCTGCAGGACGGTGGGCTGTCCCCAGAGGCCCTTTTCGGTGGGGTAGGGCGGCGGCTGCTGCGGGTTGGGGCGCCGGCCCATCAGGGCGTTCAACTGGGCGCTGCCCTCCCCGCAGATGTAACGGCCGCCGCTGCGATGTACGACGATGTCGAAGTCGAACCCGCTGCCCAGGATGTCGGCCCCCAGCAGCCCGGCCCGGCGCGCCACCGCGGTCTCACGCTCCAGGATGCGGGCCGCGCTCTCGTATTCCGGCCGGATGAAGACGATCCCGCGGCAGGCCCCCTCGGCGAAGGCCGTGAGGGTCATGCCCTCGATCAGAAGGTGGGGGTCGGCGTGGATCAGGACCCGGTCCTTGAACGTGCCGGGCTCCATTTCGTCGGCGTTGCACACCAGGTAGCGCGGGCGGGGGGCGTCCTCGGCCACCGTCATCAGCTTGCGCCCGGTGGGAAAGGCGGCGCCGCCGCGGCCCTGGAGCATGGCGTCCAGAATCTGCTGGCGCACCGCCCGGGGCTGGAGGGTTTCGAGCGCGGTCTGGAGCGCCTCGTAGCCGCCGCTGTGGCGATATTCGGCGAGGGTCGCGATCCGGTCCGGCTGCCGGTTGCGAAAAAGCACCTGGGGATGCGGGGGTTTCGGCGGGCTCATGGGG
>JASFIY010000490.1:0-3143 GCA_050122415.1 Desulfobacteraceae bacterium | reverse complement strand
ACCGCCGTGGGGCTGATGCCCAAAACGGTGGCGGGGCTGCCCGCCGAGCAAAAAACCACAACCCCCGGCGATCTGGTGATCATGTGCGGCGGACGCGTCGGCAAGGATGGGATCCACGGCGTGACGGCCTCCTCGGAGGTCTTTTCGGAACACACCCCGGCCGGCCACGTGCAAATCGGGGACCCCTACACCCAGAAAAAAATGCACGATTTTCTGCTCCAGGCCCGCGATGAGGGCCTGATCGCATTTATCACCGACAACGGCGGCGGTGGGCTTTCCTCCTCCATCGGCGAATCGGCCCGGTTTGCCGGCGGCTGCGAGGTGGATCTGGAGCGCGTGCCCTTGAAATACGACGGCCTCGACCAGTGGGAGATCTGGGTCTCCGAATCCCAGGAGCGCATGACGGTGGCTGTCAAGCCCCAGCACCTGGAGCGCTTCATGGCCCTTTCCCGGCGGCATGCCGTGGAAAGCACCGTCATCGGGAAATACACCGACAGCGGCAAGCTTCACATCCGCTACAGGGGCGAGACCTGCGCCTTTGTCGATCTGGATTTGCTGGAGTCCGGTTTTCCCCAGTGGTGCTTCGACGCCGACTGGCTGCCGCCGGCAGGCCGCGGCCTGAACGAGCCGGTGGTGCAGGAGCCGCGGGACTACGCCCGCTTGCTGCTGGACATGCTGGCGCGCCCCAACATCTGCTCCAAGGAGTGGATCACCCGCCAGTACGACCATGAGGTCCAGGGCGGCAGCGTGATCAAGCCCCTGGTGGGCGCCGAGAGCGACGTCAACAGCGATGCCAGCGTCATCCGTCCGGTGCTCTCCGCCAACCGGGGACTGGCCTTTTCCCAGGCCCTCCTGCCGGCCTACTCGGCCATCGACGCCTACCACATGACCACCTGCACCATCGACGAGGCGGTCCGCCGCCTGGTGGCCGTGGGCGCCGACCCCGATCAGATCGGCGGGGTGGACAATTTCTGCTGGCCCAGCATCCAGTTCGATCCCCAGGCCAACCCCGACGGCCGTTTCAAGGCCGCTCAACTGGTGCGCTCCTGCCGGGCCCTGCGGGATCTTTGCCTGGCATACGAAATCCCCCTGCTCTCCGGCAAAGACAGCATGTACGTCGACGGCTTGCTGGAGGGCGCCTACGGGGAGCGTCACAAGGTCTCCGCCCTGCCCACCTTGCAGTTTTCGGCAACCTCGGTGGTGGCCGACGTCGAAAAATGCCAGAGCATGGACAGCAAGGTCCCGGGGGACCTGGTGTATGTCCTCGGGCTGACCCGCGACGAACTCGGCGCCGGCGAGTACTACGAGCACCTCGGTTATCTGGGCCACCGGGTGCCCCGGGTGCGGCCGGCCGAATCGCTGCCCCTCTACCGCGCCCTGGCAGCCGCCATCGCGGCTTCCGCCGTGGCCTCGGTTCACGGGGTTTACCGCGGGGGGCTGGGCGTCCACCTGGCGATGGTCGCCATGGGCGGCAATCTCGGGATGGCGCTGGACCTCGCCGCGGTGCCCGCGGAGCCCGCGCTGCGCCCGGACCGCCTGCTTTTCTCGGAGTCGCCCGGCCGTTTCATCGTTACCGTCGACCCCCGTCAGAAAGACCATTTTGAGAGGCTGCTGGCGGGCTGCGTTTTCGCCCGTGTCGGGGAGGTGACGCCAGCCCCGCAGATCGTCATCGATCACGGCGCCACGCCCAGCCGCCGGATACTTTCGATCCCGCTGGAAGAGGTCAAGCACGCCTGGAAGGCCCCTTTTGGAGACTTGCGATGAGCCGCGTCAACGCCCTGGTTCTCACCGGTTACGGCCTAAACTGCGATATTGAAACCGCCCATGCCATCGAGTTGGCCGGCGGGCGGGCGGAACGCGTGCATATCAACGCCCTGATCGCCGGTGAAGCCCGGCTGGACGCCTATCAGATGATAACCTTCGTGGGGGGCTTCAGCTGGGGGGACGACCACGGCGCCGGCGTGGTCCAGGCGGTTCGCCTGAAGACCCATATCGGCGGGCAGCTGCTGCGGTTCATCGATGGCGGCAAGCTCGTGCTGGGGATCTGCAACGGGTTCCAGACCCTGGTCAACCTCGGGCTGCTGCCGGGTTTGGATGGAGACTACCAAACCCGCTCGGTGGCCCTGGCCGCCAACGATTGCGGCAATTTTCGCGATCAGTGGGTCTCGCTGGGGGTCAACCCCCAATCGCCGTGCGTCTTCACCCGCGGCCTGACCCGCCTGGAGCTGCCGGTGCGCCATGGGGAGGGCAAGTTTTTCGCCCATCCGGGCACCCTGGAAAAACTGCTGCGCCACCACCAGGTGGTGCTGCGTTACGTCCTGCCGGATGGCAGCCCCGCAGGCGGCCTTTTCCCCGACAACCCCAACGGGTCGCTGCACGATATCGCCGGCATCTGCGATGCCAGCGGCCGCGTATTCGGGCTGATGCCCCACCCCGAGGCCTATCACCACTGGACCCATCACCCCCGCTGGACCCGGCAGCGCGAGGAATTCAAACGCGGCGGCCAGCCGGTTGCGGGCGATGGTGCCGACGGCAACCTGATCTTCAAAAACGCGGTAACCTTCTTTCAATAATAAAATCTTGATTTTAAATTAAATTTTAAAATCAAGCCGATTCTGCCCCGGCTGCCGGGAATTCCACCCCAGCACCCGCACCCAAGCCCGGCGCCTCCCAGCGCGGGCTTTTTTTACCTCCCACCGCGCCCCCGCCCAAAACATTTCATTATCCAAAAATCCCCAAAAGGGCCGAGGTCCGTTTCCAAGCTCGGGCCGGCCATTCTTTCCGTGTCCTGCATGACGTTACCTCAGGCGCCGGTGTCGGGTTGCTTGCGGCGGTGAATTCGGCGCAACCCCATTCCGTAGCCTTTGGCCGTCAAAGGCCATTACAGTCCTCCCGCCAAAGGCTTCGGCTTCAGTTGCCGGCCCCGGCGTTCGATATGAGGGAGGGCGTGAAGGCCGCCGGAGTGGTGGCGCTGGTTTTCAGTCCAGCTTAAAAAAAATTAATAGCGCTCTAAAAAGTTTTTATAGGCGCAGCGGCCTCAAACGGTCTGCGGGGAGGGCGGCGCCAAATCTCGCGAGGTGTCGCCTCTAATTTTAAATGATATTAAATTCAATTGTTTATAAGATTTTAAAACCCCATCTGCG
>JASFIY010000489.1:0-3143 GCA_050122415.1 Desulfobacteraceae bacterium | reverse complement strand
GAAGCGCGCCCAGGCTTTCCCCGACCACCTCGGTTACCACCCGCACACCGCCGGTCTCCGCGGCCGCCCGGGCCTTTTCCCGCAGCAGCGCTTCAGCCTCGGCCCAGGAGAGCGCCCGCCAGGCGCCGTTTTCCTTCAGCTGCGGGGTTTTGAGACGGTCCGGGTGGTAAACCGCCTGGACTGCGGCCTGCCCGCGCATGCAGAGGGTGCCCTGGTTGATGGGGTGCAGCGGGTTGCCCTCGACCTTGACCACCCGCCCCTCGCGGCTGCGGGCCAGAACGCCGCAGCCGGCCGGGCATTCGCGGCAGGTGGAGGCGTACCACAGCGCTTTGCCGGTGACCGTGTCGTCGGGGGCCTGAACCAGGGCGTAGATGGTTTTTTCGGGCTGGGAGGTGCAGCCGGCGGCAACCGAGACGCTGCCCACACCGGCCATCTTGAGAAAGGTTCGCCGATTCATTGGGGCACGGCCTCCCTCGACAGCAGTTTAAAAAAGGTTAGGTGCCGCCCGAATCCCCGCTGCAAAAGGCCGTTCGACGGTCTTGGGCCTGCGCCCTGGGGGCAGGCGGTGGGGGACGGGGCTGCCGCGGGCCGACGGCGGCCCATTGCGGGGGCCGGTCGATGACGGCAGGTTTGCACCGACCGTTCAGGCGGTTGGCATCAACCCGCAGCGGTGTGAGCGGAAAGGATGAACGGACAGGTCGTTATATAGAAAAATTCCGGGCTGCCTGTCAAGCGTCAGTTGCAGCCCGATGCCGGCCGCGGGTCGTTGCTTGTCTTAGAGCAGACCGGCTTCCCTGAAGAGCGGCAGCAGAAAGTCGCGGCTTTCGCGGCCCGCCTGCTCCGGCATGTCCACGTATGGGTAGAGCTCCAGGCTGATGTCGTGGGCATAGCCCAGGCGCGCCATGGCCTCGAAGACCGTGCGGAAGGCGATGGCGCCCTGGCCGGCGATGAGATGCCGGTGCCGGCGGTCGGGGGCGATGTCCTCGATGTGCATGTGCCCCACCCACTGGAAGAGTTCCTCGAAGGCCGCGCGGGGGTCTTCGCCGGCGCAGAAGAAATGGCCGATGTCGAAATTGATGCCCACCAGCGGCGAGCGCACGTCGCGGATGAACTCCCTGAATTCGGCCGTGTTCTCCAGCATCAGGCCCGGTTCGGGTTCCACCAGGACCCGCACGTCCAGCTCCTCGGCCAGGGGGATGACCTGCTCCAGCCCGGCATGAAAGCGCGCCAGGGCCGCCTTGCGGGAGAGCTCGCCCAGGGGGCCGCCGGGGGGCACCGAGATGTTGCGGCAGCCCAGGGCGGCGGCCATCCTCAGGCTGTCGCGGGTGTGGCGGATGCGGATCTGGCGCCGTTCGGCCTCGGGCTCGATCCAGGACGGGAGATAGGTGTCGCCCACCGCGAAGAGCGTGAAGCTGTTGATGTTGGTGACGCGCAGGCCCCGCCGCCGGAGAATGGCCTGGAGCTCCGCGATCTCCCGGGCTCCGAAATCGGGAGGGTAGAGGTGGGGCCGGTCGCCCATGATTTCCACGCCCTCGAAGCCGAGGTCGGCGATCTTTTCCAGGGACGCGCTCAGCGGAAATTTGACAAACGCATTGGTGCTGTATCCGAAGATCATCGGGGTTCCTTATGGGGCGGGCTGCGGCGGCCGCCGGCTGGACGGCGCTCAGACCTCAAGCCGGCTCGCACTCCCGGGCCAGCCGGTCCAGGGCCCGAAGCTGGTCCTGGAAGGTGACGGGCGCAGGGACGCCCACGGCTTTCTTGAAATAAAACCCCAGCTCGGGCACCGGGCCGCTGCGGCCGGCGGCCTGCAGCGCGGCCATCCAGCGGGCCAGGTCCAGGGCCATGGGTGCGGCCAGAACCGAGTCGCGCCCCTGGAGGTTGAGCCGCAGGCTCATGGGCAGCCCGAAGAGGCCCTTGAAGTCGATGACGTCCCAGGCCTCCTTGGCGTCCCCGCGGGGCGGGTAGTAGTCGATGTGAACCTTGTGCGTCGGCACCCCGTAGGCGGCGCCCACCGGGTACTGCAGGATTTCGTCCAGCAGCTCGGTCTTGTTGCTGTACTTGCCGGCGGCGCGGCAGGGATCCATGAGGTTGGCCCCGTCGGTGTTGCCGAGGATGTTGAGGCTGTACCAGCCGTCCACCCGCAGGCTTCGGGCCTTGAAGGCCGAGGCCAGGACCACCTTGAAGTAGGTCTGGCCGGTCTTGCCGTCGCGGCCGCAAATGGGCACGCCGCGCTCGCGGGCCTCCGCGACCAGCCGCGGGATCTCCAGTTCGTTGGGGGTGAAGTTGACCACCGGCACCCCGGCGCGCAGCGCCGCCAGGCCGTAGACCAGGTCCGGGCACTTGGCGGCGGCACGGGTCAGGGCGCGGGCGTCGGGGTCCCGGCAGTCGCCAAGCCCCGGGCTCTCGCAGGCCGGCAGCAGGTCGACCAGCACCGGCCGCGCGTCCGGGTGCGCGGCCCGGAAGCCCTGGATGTCGGCCATCAGGCGCGCGATCTGCTCTTCGACGGAGGCCTCGGCCGGCGGCGGGCCGCACAGCGGCACCTGGTCGAGCTCGGCCCGCAGGGATTCCCAGGCCTCGGCGGGCAGCACCCCGTGGCGGGCGACCGCAGCGGACAGGGGGGCCGCCGCCAGGTCCCAGCCGGCGGTGAACACCGCTTCGGGGTTTAGCAGCGCCTGGAAGCGCCCGTTGGTGGTCAGGCTGTCCAGAACCGCGGCCGGGGTCTTGCGCAGCGTTTGGGCGGCCACCGCCAGGGTGGAGGCCACAGCCCCCTTCGCGCCGGCGATCAGGAGCAGCAGCGGTGCGCCTCCGGCGGGCGATTTCGTCGTCATCAGGGTCGGCCTTTCGGAATTCAGCGGGGGGTCTCGGATGCGGGCGTTATAGAGAAAAGGGGCAGCGCTGTCAAGCCGCCGGCGGCGGGTGCTCAGCCCTTGGCTCTGGGGGAGAGGATGTGGGTGACGCTGCCCAGCAGGAGGGCGTCGGCCTCCTACAGGGTTTCGGAAAGGGTCGGGTGGGCGTGGACGGTGAGCGCCAGGTCCTGGGCCAGGGCGCCCATTTCGACCGCCAGGACCCCCTCGGCGATCAGGGCCTCGGCGCTGCGGCCCACCATGCCGATCCCCAGGATGCGCTCGCTTTGGGGGTCGATC
>JASFIY010000488.1:0-3152 GCA_050122415.1 Desulfobacteraceae bacterium | reverse complement strand
GGATCATCGACGTTGGCCTGGGATTCGCCGTGACGGACCAGCTTGATAATCATCCCGAAATCCTAGTTCCCCGGTCGATCATCCATGCGCCGCTAAAAGGTGTCGCCCGATCTGGTAAAAAACGGCGGATTGTCGGGAATCCGCCGCGGCCGATGGTGTTCGTCGATGGCGACGTAGCGGAAAAGACCTTCCGTGACCAGGTGACGTTCGGCCACATAATCCTCCGACAGGGCCTTGGCCCAAACCTCGAGCTGCAAGTCCATCGACGAGTTGCCGACGCGCAGCAGTTCGGCATAGATCCCAATGGCATCCCCCACATGCACCGGCCGCTTGAACACCATTTTGTCGATGGTGACGGTGACCGTGCGGCTGCCGGCGATTTGTTTGGCCATCAGGCCCCCGGCCAGATCCATCTGGGCCAGGATCCAGCCGCCGAAGATATCGCCGTTGGAGTTGGTATCCTTGGGCATGGCCACCGTCCGCAGCACCATTAGGCCTTGCGGCTGCCGTCCGTTATGCGTTTGGTCTGTCATGTGAAGCGATCCTCCTGCTGTGGAAGTCGAAACCTCTCACCCGGCCGACTTTCCGACGGCTTTCTTGGTCTCCTGGGCGATTCGCAGCTCCTCGTTGGTCGGAATCACGAGAACCTTCACGCGGCTGTCGGCCGTGCTGATTTCCTGCACGCCTTCCGCACGTCGGGTGTTGCGCCGGCTGTCGATTCTGATGCCCAAGCCTTCCAGCCCCTGACAGGCGCGCTCCCGCACCAGCGGGGCGTTTTCGCCGATGCCCGCGGTAAACACCAGGGCGTCGACGCGGCCCAGACAGGCCGTGTAGGCCCCGATATACTGCTTGATGCGGTAGGCGAAAACCGCCAGGGCCGTCTCCGCCTTGCGGTCACCCGCTTCGATTTTGTCGATCACCTCCCGCATGTCGTTGACGCCGCACAATCCCTGGAGCCCGCTCTTGTGGTTCAAGAGCGCGTCCAGGGCTTCAGCCGACATCTTCTCGTGTTGGGCCAGGAAGACGAGGACCGAGGGGTCCACATCCCCGCTGCGGGTGCCCATCACCAGCCCTGCCAGGGGCGTGAGGCCCATGGTGGTGTCGATGCTGCGGCCGCCCGCGACGGCCGCCATGCTGGCCCCGTTTCCCAGATGCAGTGTGATCAGGTTGAGCTCGGCCAACGGCCGCTCGAGGAAGGCGGCGGCCTCTTCCGCCACGAAGGCATGCGAAGTGCCATGGAACCCGTAGCGCCGAATTTTGTATCGGTCGCAGAGCGCGAGCGGCAGGGCGTAGAGGTACGCTTCGGGGGGGAGGGTTTGGTGAAAAGCCGTGTCAAAAACGACGACCTGGGGGGCGCCGGGAAAAAGCTTGCGGGCCACCTGAATGCCCATCAGGTTGGCCGGGTTGTGCAGCGGCGCCAGGGGGATGCAGGCCTCGATGTCGGCGATGACGTCGTCATCGACCAGGGTCGGGGCGTGAAAGCGGTCGCCTCCGTGCACCACCCGGTGGCCGATGGCCGTAATGTCCGACCGGTCGCCGACAACCCCTTTCTGGGGGTCCAGCAGGAGGTCCACGACCTGCTGCAACCCTTGGTGGTGATCGGCGATGTGGCCCTCGAGGACGACCTTTTTTTCCTCCCCGTCGGTCGCGGTGCAGCGGTGGTTGAGGACGCTTCCGGGCTCACCGATTTTTTCCGCCAGCCCCGAGGCCATCACCCGGCCGTGGTCCACGTCGAAGAGCTTGTATTTGATGGACGAGCTGCCGCAGTTGAGAACGAGAATTTTCATGAGGCCCCCTTGATCTATACGGTCTGCGCCATGATGGCGGTGACGGCCACCGTGTTGACGATGTCGGTGATCATGCAGCCGCGGCTCAAATCGTTGACCGGCTTTTTGAGCCCCTGCAGAATCGGCCCGATGGCCACCGCCCCCGACGAGCGCTGTACGGCCTTGTAGAGGTTGTTACCGGTGTCCAGGTCGGGAAAGATGAAAACGGTGGCCCGGCCGGCGACTTCACTGCCGGGCATCTTGGTTTTGGCCACCCCGGCGTCCACCGCCGCGTCGTATTGGATGGGGCCTTCGATCTTCAGGTCGGGCCGGGTCTTGCGAACGATCTCCGTGGCCTGCCGAACCTTGTCCACGTCCTTGCCTTTGCCGGAAATTCCGCTCGAATAGGAGCACATCGCCACGAGGGGTTCGATCCCGAAATGGCGCGCCGTCTCGGCCGAGCTCACGGCGATGTCCGCCAGTTGCGCCGCATCGGGGTCGGGATTGACGGCGCAGTCGCCGTAGACCAGCACCCGGTCGGCCAGGCACATCAGAAAGACGCTGGAAACGATGGCACAGTCCGGTTTGGTCTTGATGATCTGGAGGCTGGGGCGAATGGTGTTGGCGGTGGAGTGAACCGCCCCGGACACCATCCCGTCGACGTACCCCTTGTGCACCATCATGGTGCCGAAGCAGCTGGGGTCGAGCACCGCGTCACGGGCCATCTCGATCGTGACGCCTTTGGCCTTGCGCAGGTCGAAAAACGTCTGGATGAAATCGTCAAGCCATTCTGAATGGATGGGGTCGACCACCCGGGCGCCGGTGATATCCACCCCCAGGGCAGCTGTTTTGCGCGTAATCTCGGCTTCGTCACCCAGGAGGGTGAGGTCGCAGACCTTGCGCCGCAACAGGATGTCCGACGCCCGTAAAATGCGATCTTCCGCACCCTCGGCCAGAACGATGTGCTTCGGCTGGGTCTTGGCCTTTTCGATCAGCCGGTATTGAAACATGATCGGCGTCACCTTGTCGGATTGGAACGCGGCGACCTGTTCCGTAAACGCCTTCCCGTCGATGTGGCTTTCAAAAAGGCCCAGCGCCCGGGCGATTTTGCGTTCGTTGTCGGGCGCGATGGTCGCGGACACTTGGTGGATCTTGACGGCGGCGGCGAAGGTGTCGTCGGCCACGCGCATGACAGGCAGGCAAAGCCCGGGCAGCCCTTCGATCAGTCTGACGATCTGGGGCGGCACCTCGATGCCGCCGGTCAGCAGGATTCCGGAGAGGGATGGAAAACCCCTGGAAAAGGTCGTCGCCACGCTGCCGAGTTGGATGTCGGCACGATCGCCGGGGGTGATCACCAGCGCGCCTTCGGTGATGTGGTCGAGGAAG
>JASFIY010000487.1:0-3162 GCA_050122415.1 Desulfobacteraceae bacterium | reverse complement strand
GGCGGGCGGCGCCCGCCTGGTCAGCGGCGGCAGCCGCCAGGGCAATCTGCTCGCCCCCTCGCTGGTGGCGGAGGTGGCCCCCCGCATGCGGCTGTCGTGCGAGGAGCTCTTCGGGCCGGCCGTGGCCCTGACCCGCTTCGACACCCTCGAGGAGGCCATCGCGCTGGCCAACGATTCCCGCTACGGCCTCAGCGCCGGGATTTTCACCCGCAACCTGGACTGGGCGATGAAATTCGTGCGCCAGGTGCAAAGCGGCAACCTGATGGTCAACTGGGGCACCCAGTGGCGCGCGGATCTCATGCCCTATGGCGGCCTCAAGGAAAGCGGCACCGGCAAGGAGGGCCCGCGCTACGCCATTCAGGAGATGACCGAGGTCAAAACGGTGGTCATGCACCTTTGACGGTTCCGCAAAAAGCCCACTTTCTGCGTTGCGCTGCATCCCGAAGTCGCTGCGGCGCAAAGTAGTACGCCTCACGCCGCTGAGATTTGCGCGCCGTAAAGTGAACTTTTTTCGAAACCGTCTTGTTTTTGACTTTTTACCGGTTCATCATCTTTAAGGGCGGCAAAAGCCGGATCAACCCGCCGGGGCCAGGATCTCGGCCGCAACCTTGTCCAGCTGGGTTTTTAGAAAGAACCAGTTGCCCGCGGGGTCCACCACCCCGAAAAGATAAAGCCCGCTTTCGGGGCTGGCCGCGCCGCCCGAAATCAGCACGACGGCGTCCGCGCTGTGAACGCTCAGGCCCTGGCAGTCCTCCATGCCCGCCCGGCCGGCGGCGATCTGCGCGGGTTTGAAAACGCGGTGGAGAATCGCCGCCAGCCAGGGCAGGGCCGGCGGGCCGGCGCTTTCAGCAGCGTCAGCCGCCAGGATCTGGCCCTCGTCCGACACCACCCCCACCCGCTGGTAGCCCTTGACCCCCCTTAAAAGCGGCAGGTGCCCCGCCAGGGCCTCCTGCAGGCGGGTTTTTTCGGCCGCGGGATAGTGGCGCACGGGCGGCGGCGGGGGGGGTTCGGCCGCCCGCGCAGGGGCGGACTGCGGCGGCCCCTGAACCATCCGCATCAGGCTCTCCAGGCTCTGCGGCAGGCGCCGCCCGGCACGCCGCGCCGGCAGGCTGCCGAAACGGATGCGCACCGCACCCCAGGCGAGCATCGCCAGGGCCGCCGCCCGGCCCCGCAAGGCGCCGCAGAGGGCCTCGTTGAGCTCGCCGTTTTCGAAATAGAAATAGCCCTTGCGTCCCTCGCCGGCGCCGGCCTCCAGGCGGCAGGTCTTGCGGGCCGCGGCCACCAGGGGCAGCAGCGGGCGAAGGGACATGCCGGCCGCCTCGCCCCGCCGCCTCAGGCCCTCGCGCACCACCGCCGCCAGCTGGAAGGATTCAAAGGGCATGGCGAGGCAGCAGAGCCCCTCGCGCCACTGGGCGGCGCCCGGCGGCAAATGCTCGGTGAGCACCAGGCAGGGGGTGCCGGGGCGGTTGGCGCTCAGAAAGGCGATCAGCGCAAGCCCGTCGCCCTGGGCGAATTTCAGTTCGGTGACCAGCAGGTCCACCGTTTCGCCCGCCAGCCGCTCCAGCCCCGTCCTTTCGTCCTGAGCCGCAATCACGCCCAAACCGGTCAGGGCCCGAAGGCTCGTCTGAAGGCCGTCACGGATTTCCGCGTCTTCCAGAACGATCAGGACCGTATCCATAGCCACCTGCTGTGCACCGGTTGAGGGCCCCGGCAAAAAAAAATACGGCTGGGCGCCACGCCCCCGAAGGGCTCGGGGGTAACAGCCCGCCCCCCATGAGGGTACCGCCACCGTATTCCTTAGCACAAATACCGGGTGACCTCAATCGACGCCGGCCGGTTTCAATTTCGACCGGAGACTCTTCTGCCCCTGGCCGGCGGAACCGTTTCCGCGCGCCCGGAAAACCCTCAGAGATGCTCCCGCGGCGGCAGCCCCTTGCGGCGCCCGACGGCCTCCAGCAGCCCCACCGTGCCGGTCATCATGTTGTCCCCGCCGGGAGCCCCCCACACCACGGGCAGACGGGACGTCCGCAGCAGGCTGCGCCGGGGGCCGGTGGCCAGAATCAGCGCCACCCGGTCGAACCCGACGGCCCTGCGGGTGTAGGCGCCGTGGCCGCCTTCGGCCAAGACTTGGCCATGGCGCAAACGGCCCTCGGCCAGGTCCACCATCAACCGGTCCAACCGCTCGCAGGTGAGGTCCGCGGTGTGATACTCGAAAAAGCCGGCGATTTCTCCCCTCTCGAGGGCCGCGCCGACGGTGTGGGAGGTGGCCACATCCAGCACCAGAATCGGGTCCCGCCCACGGGCCTGGACGTCCAGGCTGGCCCCCAGAATCGCCGCCATGCCGCTGTCCATCACGTAGGCCTCGGCCGCCGGCAGCCTGCAGGCGCTGTCTGCCAGGGCCCGCAGGCGGTTCATGGTTTGGGGCACATCCCCCGCCGGGTGGAGCAGCCCGTGGGGCATGGGCTGGCGCGTCAGGGCCTCGCGAAAGAGGCGGTGGCGGTAGTCCAGGTGCGAAACACCGGCGGGCGCCACCCCGTGATCCTGGGCGCAGACCCCCACGATGTCGAATTCGAAGGGCACGCCGAAGCCCGCGACGATCCGACCCAAACGGTCGGGGTCCAGGTCGCCCAGGGTCAGCCGCCGCCACCTCCCCTGGGCCGCCACGACGGGCAGCTGGGCGTCGGCGATGACCCGGATGCCGGCCGCCTCCACCCGCCGGCGGTCATGGTGAACGGTGGCCGCGGCGGAGGCCGTCATCACCACCGCCGCCTGGGGCGCGCGCTCTTTGAGCGCGGCGGCGACACTGCCGCCGCCCATCTCGACACCGTCCACGAGCAGATCCCCGGGCAGTGTTCTGAGCGCTTCGGCCACCGCCAGAACCGGCGATTTCACCACCGCCTTGTAGGTCAGGCCGGCATCATCGTCGCGGTAGAGCACATCCATGGTGCCGGCCCCGATGTCCACCATCAGAAATCGACTCATCCCTCACTCCTCTCCGGCGGCCTGCCAACCCGCAGCACCCCTGCCCTTCCCGAAACCGCCGCTGGAAACGGGCCAACGACTCTGGCGGCGAGCCAAAAAGGGGTCGCCCCCCCTTTTGACATCAACCGCCTTTGGTCCTATAGTCGCTCCCCGGGCCGCCGAAATAGCGCTTGCCCTCAC
>JASFIY010000486.1:0-3166 GCA_050122415.1 Desulfobacteraceae bacterium | reverse complement strand
CGAGTAAATGAGATTGCGGACGTCGTTGAGCGCATCGAAGTTGCGGATGTGGGTCATGCCGTGCTTTTTAAACATCCTGGCATGGAGGTCGATCATGTCCTTGGGCTGGGCCGAAAGCGCCACCACGTTGATTCCCCTGGCCAGGGTTTGCAGGCTTGCACCCGGTCCCGCCGCCGCGCGAAAACGGTCCATCATATCAAAAGCCGATTCGCCGCAGTACATGAACAGGGCCTGAAAACGCGCCCCGCCCCCCGCCTCGATGTGGTCGATGCCGGCATCAACGGCCGATTCCACCGCAGGGATGAAATCGTCGGTCAGGGCGCGGGCCCCGAAGACCGATTGAAACCCGTCGCGCAGGGACGTGTCCATAAAACGAATTTTTTTCATGATCGCTCACCATTCCGGAAAATTTGCGTGACCGGCAAAAGAAAAAAATCCTGACCTATGGGGTCAGGCGCCCATATGCGCCCGTAGAGGCTTTCTATCTCACCGGCAGGCTGCGGGCGCGATGGGCGGCGATGGCCGCGCTGATGACGGCCACCAGCACTTCGTTCTCCGCTTTGATGGCCGGCGGCCGCCTTCTTTTGCGCAGCTGGGCGGCTTCCATTTCGGCCATTTCCCTGGCGTTGAGGGCGGAGAAGAGTCGGAAGGAAACTTTGATGCAAAAAACCAGGAGCAGCAGGAAAAAAAACACCACCGTCATTCCCAGCAACGCAAGTTTGAGTCCGGCGATAATCATGGCAGGTCCTGTTCGGCGAATGGCGGCTGCGCAAGTGGGGGTCAAAAGGGATTAGGCAGTCTATCAACGGGCTCTGAATTAGTCAATTCCGCCTTTGGCCGCGGCAGGCCCGAATTCTCCCCAAGGCGGGCGAAAAATCAAAGCCCCCGCTTTGGGCGGGGGCTTTATCGTTTGGCGAGCTGCAGGCGTGGGAAAAAACAGTGGTCAGTTCTCGACCAGCACCACCTGACCGGGGAATATCTTGCTGCTTTTGTCCATCTGGTTGAGTCGCAGGAAGCGCTGCAGGGGTATCTTGTTTTGCTGGGCGATTTTGAAAGGGGTGTCCCCCTTTTTAACGCGGTAGGTCCGGGCGTTTTGATCCCGGGCGGCCGTGTCTGCGGCAGCCCCGACTTTCAGCACCTGGCCGACATAGAGGTGGGTGCCGCTGAGTTTGTTCAGTTTCTGGATGGTGGTGGTGGTGGTGCCATAGCGCTTGGCGATGTTCCAGAGGGAGTCGCCGCTGCGCACCACGTGGGTGGTGGGCTTCGATTTTCCAACGGCCGGTTTGCCCCCTGCCACGACCGCGCCTTTGCCTGCCGGGATCTTTAGCCGTTTGCCGGCCACGATGTGGTGGCTTTTACGCAAGTTGTTGGCCCGCATGATTTTGGCGACGCTGGTGCGGTAGCGTTGGGCAATCGAGGAGAGGTTCTCGCCGGATTTCACCCGGTGATAGGCGTAGGTGTAAGTGGCACTGGGCGGGGTTGAAAGCGGCAACTCGTTGATGCCGGCAAGCAAGAGGTCGCTTTTTTCGTGCGGCACCCGAAGGGCGTAACTGCCGGGGGGCAGGATCTTGAATCGCAGTTCGGGGTTAAGAGCCTGCATGTCTTGCTCGCTGACGCCGATTTTTTTGGCGATATCGCGGAGGTGCACCTGGCGGTGAACCGTGACGGTTTCAAATGGCAACGGGGAATCGGTGGGGATGCGGTCCAGGCCGTATTTCCCGGGGTTGTTGACGATGTGCAGGGTGGCCAGAAAGCGGGGCACGTAGCGCGCGGTCTCCCGGGGCAGACGCTCGTAGAGATCCCAGAAATTGTCGAGGTAGTTGACGTTTTGATCGCGGATAACCCGCAGGACCCGGCCTTCCCCGCAGTTGTAGGCCGCCAGGACGGTGGTCCAGTCGCCGAAAATCTGGTGCAGTTCCCTGAGATAGTCGATGGCGGCGGTGGTGGAGCGGTAGGGATCCATGCGCTGATCGACATAGCGGTCGCGGTTGAGGCCGAACTTGTAGCCGGTGGAGGGAATGAATTGCCACAGGCCCAACGCGCGCGCCCTGGACAAGGCGCCCACCTTGTAGCCGCTCTCGATCAGGGGCAGCCAAGAGAGTTCCTCGGGCAGTCCGGCTTCCTTCAACGCTTCGACGATGTGCGGTCGGTAGAGCCCCGAGCGGCGGTAGGAGTCTTCAAAAAATTTTTTTTCGGCGCCGCTGGTGAATCGATCGATTTCATGCTGCACGTGGGTGTTGATGATCACCGGAATGGCGTTGTGGCTGCCGGCGACCACGATGTTGCGGGAGGCATAAATCTCCAGGATCCGCTTGGAGATCATAAACCGCAGATCCTCCTTTTGCTGGATCAGCACGGGGTTGTCGTCGCCGTCGACCTTTAGTATATTGTCGTAGGCCTGATCGAGGGCGTCGATGGCCTTTTCCAGTTCCCCCTCCTGCCAGGCGTCCTGGGCCATCTGGCAGAGGTCCAGGGCGTCGTCCAAGGTGGTTTGGGTTTTTCTGTTTTCAGAGAGGACGGCTGCCGCTGGGCCGGTGGCCACTTTTTCTTTCTTGTGCTCTTTGGCAGCGGTCGTGGTTTTTTTGAGGTCGGTGTTTGCCGTCGTTGCAAGGCCGTTGTCGGCAGCGGGTCCGGCTGGCTTCAGATGGCCGCAGCCGGCGAGGACCACCAAAGAGAGGAAAAAGCTGGCATAAAAGGCGATTTTTTTCACGGCAGAGCTCCCGGTGGGGTTGAGGTGTCGCGCTGTATTGGATTCTCCTTTTGTATCTGATTTGGCCGCAAGTCAAAGTTAAACGCCTACCACTTATTTCGCTTTAACCGGATTTTCAAGTCAAATTTTGAAAATCCCGGCTTTCGGCGCGTAAAGCACGCGGAGGCTCCACCTTCAATCGGCTCAAACCCCGCGGGACTGTAATGAGTTTTTCGCCAGGGACATTTCGGCAGCGGCGGGTGTCGACCAGATGAAAAGATAATACTTTGAAAACATGATTAAAAAGCATGAAAAACCTGGGAGCGCCGAAAAACCGAACCCATTCTTCACAAAAAAATTAAAAGAAAAACCTTGAAAAACATCAAAAATGGGCGTATTTGAACCTTCTTGATTTTCATTCGGGTTTATTTCAAATTTTCAACCATTTTTTTTGACTTGCTAAATTCTGCAAAGATC
>JASFIY010000485.1:0-3175 GCA_050122415.1 Desulfobacteraceae bacterium | reverse complement strand
CATTGGAAGCGCCTGCGCTTCCAGAGGGGGATCAGCAGCCCGATATACTTCCACGCGCTGATGCAGCAGCATCTGCGGCGGACATTTGGGCCGCTGGAAAAAAGATTGGAAGACGCCCGTTCGGCGCCCTACCCTCTTTTCCGGGAGATGCTGGGGGACAAACTTCACAGTATCGTCATGCAGCATTGCCGACACATGCTGGAGATTCTCAAAAAACTCAACCAGAGCGATTTTTGCAATGCCAGCGAGGCCCAACTGGAACGTTTTTTCATGACGCCGGCGGAATACGCGGCGGCGCCCCTGCCGGAGGAGCTTCAGCAGGTGACGGCGATGGTGGCACACGGACACCCCCATCTCGCACCCCATTTGAAACGTTTGAAAGCAGCCCACAAGAAGCTCAGCTACGTGATGGGGGATTACCTGGCCGCGATCCCACCGACGCCCGCCGCCCGCCGCCACATTCGCAAGGCCATCCCCGCAGCGCCGCTGCAAAATGACACCACCCGGCGCATCTTGTTCGCCCTGACCTTGCTCCACTATCTGGAGGCCGAGTTCCGCGGTACCCTCAGCGCCAAAGACCGCGCCCGCATGGAAACCCTGGCGAGCAGGCGGATCCCAAGGCTTCAGAACGCCCTGGACTCCTACAAGGCGGCCTGGTCGCATCTGGCAGCGGCCTACCAGGACCCGTCGAGATCCGATATCGAAGACCGTGACCCGGCCTGAGCGGGCCAGGCGCCGCGGCGGACAGGAAAATGCTTATGTCTGAAGAGAGACCGGAAATCGAGCTGCAGGGAGTTGCCACCCTCTTCAAGACCGCTGAAATGCGGAAGTTCGTCATCCGTTACCTGTATTTGATCCTCTCACTGGAAGTTTTCATTTTCCTGGTTTTTTTTCTGTGCCAGCTGGACCCGATCGATATCCCCTTCTCCTGGAAAAATTTTTTCATGGCCGCCCTGATCATGCCGATCGCCGTCACCGTGCTGACCGGCGTGTTCGTGGCCGCCTTCAACCTCTTTTTCATGTCTGCCGAGACCGCGAACCCCGCGGAAGAGGCCGCGGCCGTGGGTCAGTCCAGCATCCCAGGGGACCCCTGGCATAAAAAGCTCCAAACCGCCATCGGCACGATCCACCACCAGATGCCGTTTTTGCTGAGCCTGGTGCTCCTGTGCGTGGTGGTTATCGCGATCCTGCACATCGACCGGTTTTTCGTTTTTTTAACCAGCATCGGTGAAGCGGCCATCGTGTACTTATTTTGGGGGGGTATCGTTTTACTGGGCGGGGCCACCCTGCTCGCCATGGTGTACCTGATATCCCGCTACAGGCTGGAAAAAGACCGACAACAGCAGGAGTTTCAATACCGGCAGGAAATGGCGCTGCGCATGGGGGTCATCATCACGGGCCATCATCCGGTGGTGCACGTCAAGTCCGGAGACCCGGACAGAGGCGGCGGCGAAAAAAAGCTCCTCACCCATGACGGCCCGCCCGGCCAGGAGCGCACGTGATCTGCCGACCGCCGCCAGCCGCGATCGCCACCGGGGACGATGGTTCCGGAAAAAAGGCCAGACTCGACCCCCTTCCGAAGCCAAAGCCCATTCCGCCCCAGGCGGGACATTCGATGCCATGGGAGGCATGATGACATTCGAAAATCTAGAGGATCTCTTCACCCCGGCGGCAATGAACGCCCTGTTCCCCGCAGAGCGAACCGACCGCTTTTTTGAAGCCCTGTTCGGCGATGTCGCCGAAGGGGCCTACGATATCCGACTGGCATTCAAGGAACACCGGCCGGAGGCATTGGAATTCGAGCTTCGGCTCACACCGCGCAGCGGCAAGTGCCTCGCCTGCAACCTCACCTACGGCCTGCCGTCGGTTCTGGCACGCCACCCGGTGATCGATATCGACGGCGTCGTTGCCGGAATCGACCGCATGCTGGCGGGGCGTGTGCGCTGTGGCCCATGGCGCCTGCTGAAAACCCGCGAAATCGCCCCTGAGCTGCACGTGGTGCCCCTGGTGATCGCGCTTCAGAGGTGAAACCGCGACCGCGACGGCGGCTGTCGCAGCCCACCATCGCTTCGACGCTCGGCGCCCCCAGTCTCAGGGCGGCTCGCGTTCGGCCTGGGCCGGCATCTGTTTTTTAAGAATTCCCTCGTCGAAATCCTCGATCGCCCGCCCCCGTTCCACCAGCGCCTTGATGTTTTCGACCGCCTGGGTGTAGTGCGCCATGACCATCGCCAATTCCTGGTGCAAGACATCGTCTTTTCCCAGTTCATGGCCGACCTGCGCCAGCAGGGCGGCCCCACCCGCGAGGTGCTCCTCGATACCCTTCAGCGATTTTTTACGCTTCGCGTGGTTTTTGCGCACCTCGGCGATGATCGGCAGCAGCCGCTGCACCGAGAGTTCGATCAGCACATCGCGCGGGGCGTTGAAACTTTTGGCAATTTCTTCTAATGAATATAGTGACTTCCGACTGAGAACGAATGTTTTCTGGATGCGCCCGGCGGAACTGGGGCGAAAATTCGGCAGCTGCTGGGCGATCAGGCTCAGCGTTTGAATATCTTCCATCAAATGGTCGAACAATGATTTCTGCTTGATGCCCATGTGCGCGGCAACAATGTGAATCGCGTTGATGCAGCCCTCGGTCAGTTTGAATGTCGCCCGTACGGATTGCCTCCCCCTGAGGTCATCCGAGAAAGCCCGGGGCAGGCTTCTGTGCGCCGGTTTGTGATGCCCGTTTTCCCTTATCATAGGCCCCTCCTCTTCCCCTGAGAGACGTCTGCAGGCCATGCCGCCGCCGGCGCCCCTTTCGGAGGGGCAGACCCGGCGGACCGGCCTGAATTGCGGCTGTGTGGTTTCTGTTCGACGATCATTACTTACTATAAATGACTAAAAAAATAATTCAATATTTTTGTTTCAAAATTATATTGACAAAACCTTTTTGGTTTTTATCGTTAGGGCATAATCAAACTCGAACGTAAACGGTCCTGACCGGACCAGCCGCACAATGCGCACAGCACCCTGAAAAAAAGGAGGAAAAGGCCATGCTGTACAGACAGATGTTCGGATTACCGAGTTGGCGAGCCAGAGGCCCTTTCAGCGAACTCGAGCGTATGCGCCAGCAGATGGACCGGCTAATGGAAACACTGGCACCGGGTTCTTTTGTCGCCCGACCGGCCGGGGT
>JASFIY010000484.1:0-3181 GCA_050122415.1 Desulfobacteraceae bacterium | reverse complement strand
TGGGTCTCGAGGAAGGCTGGGATCAGCCGCTCGGACTGGAGACCGAGATCATCCCCATGACCCGCCCCTACGGTCTGTGGACCAACAACCTCTTCACCGGTCAGGTGCTCTTGAAGGGTAAACCGGCCCCCCATGCCGAGGTGGAGATCGAGTACCTCAACGCCTCCCCCGGTAATCCCAGCGTGGTGCTGCCGCCAGCGGAACCCTACGTCACCCAGGTCGTCAAGGCCGATGCCAACGGGGTCTTCAGCTACGCCATGCCCCGGGCCGGCTGGTGGGGGTTTTCGGCCCTGAACGAGGCCGACTGGACCATCGATCACGAGGGACAGAAGAAGAACGTCGAGATCGGCGCGGTCTACTGGGTGCACACCCGGGATATGAAATGACGGTTCCGCGAAAAGCCCCATTTCTGCGTTGCGCTGCATCTCGAAGTTCCTGCGGCGTGCAGCATTACGCCTCGCGCCGCTGAGATTTGCGCGCCGTAACTTGGGCTTTTTGCTAAACCGTCTGGTTTTTGACTTACCGGTTCATCATGAAATGATCCTTTGGAATGAGGACGGCGCGATGAAGATCCCGAAAATGGTGGCCGTTTGCCTGCTGGTGTCGCTTCTGCTGGGCGGCACCGCCTCGGCCCACAAGGTCAATCTCTTCGCCTATGCCGAGGCGGGCACGATTTACACCGAGAGTTATTTCCCGGACGGCCGGCCGGTGGCCGACGGCCAGGTGACGGTCTACGACAGCGGCGACACCCTGCTGCTGGAGGGTCGGACGGACCCGGAGGGGTTGTTCAGCTTCCCCATCCCCAAGGTCGACGACCTGAACATCGTCCTGGACGCCAGCATGGGACACAAGGCCAGCTTCAAGCTCAAAAAGGCCGAGGTGGAGGCCGGCAAATGATCGGGCGGCCAACCGCGCGCTTCTGCGGCCGGAAACTCCTCGCCGCGATGATGGTCTCCGCCTTCCTGGTGTTTGCGGCCGGATCGGCCCTGGCGGAAACCCCCGACGCGCAAGACCCGGCGGAGCTGGCCGCGCTTTTGGCCGAGCAGAACGCCAGCCTGGCGCGGGAGCTGCGGCGCATCCAGCGTGAAATCGCCGCCCTGAGGGCCGATCTCGGCAAACCGGGCTTCCAGGAGATTTTCGGCGGCATCGGCTATATCTTCGGACTTTTCGGGACCGCCGCCTTTGTGGCCAGCCGACGCAGGGAGCGCGGCCCGAACCGTCCCCAAGACAGCGGCAGGGAGTGAGGATGCACATTTCCGACGGGGTCCTGCCCATTTCGGTGACCATCGGCGGCTATGCAGCCAGTGCGGCGCTGGCCGCCTGGAGCGCCCGCCGCACCCGCAGCGAAGAGCTGCCCAAGGTGGCGGTGGTGACGGCGGCGTTTTTCATCGCCTCCCTGATCCACGTCCCCTTCGGGCCCACCAGCGTCCACCTGCTGATCCCGGGGCTGGCCGGCGCCCTGCTCGGACCTTCGGCCTTTCTGGCCATCGGCCTCGGCCTGCTCTTGCAGAGCATGCTCTTTCAGTTCGGCGGGCTGACGGCCCTGGGCGCCAACGCCCTGATGATGGGGGTGCCCGCGCTGCTCTGCGGGGTTTTCTTCCAGCGGCTCAAGGGCCGCAGCCGGCGGCGGCAGTCGATCATCGGCGGCTTTGCCGGCGCCCTGGGAACCACCCTGGCCGCCCTCCTCCTGGCCCTGCTGCTGGCCACCGGCGGCGAGGACTTTTTCGGGGTGGCCAAGATCGCCCTGGCGGCCCATGTTCCGGTGATCGTCATCGAGGGGCTGGTCAGCGCCTTCACCATCGGTTTCCTGGCCAGGGTCAAACCGGCGCTGCTGGAGCCGGCCTTCGTGCAACCCAAGAAAGCGGCCCATGCCTGAGGTGACGGAGGTCGTTCTGGGCGCCTGGCAGTTCGCCGCACTCTTGCTGGCGCCGTTGGCCATCCTGGCGGCGGCGGCCGCCGGCCTGCGCCGTCTGGTGCGCCGGGGCGGGGTCCAGCCCGAGGACCCGGACTGGTCGGTGCCGCCCCTGACCGACGCTGCGGGCGCGACCCTCTTCCACCGCTGGGACATCCGCTGCAAGCTCATGACCCTGATGGCCTACAGCTTTGTCGTGGCCTCGCTGGGCCGGCTGGCGCCGGCCCTGGTTGCGGTGGCGGTCTCGCTGGCGGCCCTGGTGCTGGCGCGCGCATCCTGGCAGCGGGCGCTGATGCGCCTTCTGGCCATCACCGGCTTTTTGGCCATGCTGCTGGTGGTCATGCCGCTGACCGCCCCGGCCCGCCCCGGGGACACGCTCCTGGTCATCGAAGGGGTGGACTGGGTCGTCTTCAACCTGCGCGGCCTCGCCAAGGCCCTCGCCATCGTCGCCAAGGCCGTGGCCATCGCACTTTTGATGGAGCCCCTGCTGACCACGGCCCCGCTCCCGGTCACCCTTCACGGGCTGACGAAGCTGGGGGCGCCGGACATGGTCGGCCAGATGGTGCTGCTCAGCCACCGCTACCTGCACGTCTTCCGCCACGAGGCCGAGCGCATGGCCGCCGGCATGCGGGTGCGCGGCTTCCGCAAGCGGACCGACCTGGAGACCCTGCGGGCCGTGGCCAATTTTCTGGGGATGCTTTTCGTGCGAAGCTTCGAGCGGACCGAACGGGTCTTCGACGCCATGCGCGCGCGCGGCTACCGGGGGCGGTTCCCGCCACCGGCCAAGCTGCGGATGCAGAAGGCGGACATTGCCCTGGCATTTGCCTGGCTGGCGATCGGGGCGGCCCTGGTGGCCTATGACCGACTCGGCGGATGAGGTCTCGCCATGACCCATGACCCCTTAGCGGCGCTGCAGCGGCCGGCGCCCGAGCAGACCCTCTTCAGCCTGCGGGGCCTCGCCTACCGCTACGCCGACGGCACCCCGGCCCTGGTGGGCATCGATCTCGACGTCCATCCGGGGGACCGGATCGCCCTGGTGGGCCACAACGGCTCCGGCAAGACCACCCTGGTCAAGCAACTCTGCGGGCTGCTGGCGCCGTCTGCCGGGGCGGTGCTCTACCGCGGGCGGCCGCTTGACGGGGATCACCTCGACCGGGCCCGGCTGGAGATCGGCCTGCTCTTCCAGGACCCCGATGACCAGCTCTTCGGCCACACCCTGATAGACGACGCGGCCTTCGGGCCCCGCAACCAGGGCTTGGAGCGAGGGAC
>JASFIY010000483.1:0-3181 GCA_050122415.1 Desulfobacteraceae bacterium | reverse complement strand
CAGGCGTGACGTAGCAGAGGAAATCGGCCCCGTTCATGGCCGCCAGGGCACCGCCGATGGCCCCGGCGATGTGGTCGTAGCCGGCGGCGATATCGGTCACCAGCGGACCGAGGATATAAAACGGCGCCCCGGCGCAGAGCGTTTTTTCAAGCCGCATCTGGTCGGCCACCTGATTCAGGGGCACGTGCCCCGGCCCCTCGACGATCACCTGGACGCCCTTGGCCCAGGCCCGCTCGGTGAGTTCCCCCAATACCAGCAGTTCACTCACCTGGGCCCGGTCGCCGGCGTCCGCCACCGCGCCCGGCCGCATGCCGTCGCCCAGGGAGAGGGTCACATCGAAGGCGGCCAGAATATCGAGGATTTCGTCGTAGTGTTCGTAGAGCGGGGACTCCCGGCGGTTGCGGCGCATCCAGGCCACCAGCATCGCGCCGCCCCGGCTGACCACGTCCAGGGTGCGGCCCTGGCGCTCCATGGCGCTCAGCGCCTGACGGGTCACGCCGCAGTGGATGGTCATGAAATCGACCCCCTCCTCGGCCTGGGAACGCACCGTTTTGAGAAAGTCGGCGATGGTCATCTCGGTCACATCCCGCCGGGCCGCGGAGAGCTCGAAGGCGCTCTGGTAGAGGGGAACGGTTCCCACCATGACTTCCGCGCGCGCCAGAATCGCCTTGCGGATCCGCAGCTGGTCGGCGCCCAGGGAGAGATCCATCACCGCATCGGCGCCGCTATCCTGGGCGGCGGCGAGTTTTCCCAGTTCCTCATCCAGATCTGAATGCAGCGGCGACGCGCCGATGTTGGCGTTGACCTTGGTGCGCGTCCCCTGCCCCACGGCGCGGATGCGGGGATACTGGCGCTTGACGTTTCTGGGGATCACAACGCGGCCCGCGGCCAGCGCCTCCCGGATCGTCTCGGGCGCAAGCCCCTCGTGGAGCGCCGCAGCCCGCACCTCATCGCTGATGATCCCGCGCTCGGCTTGCTGTTTTCGCGTCATGCGGCCTCCCGAACCAAACGGTTGATGGCGGTCATGGCCGCCAGGGGGTTTTCGGCCTGGCTGACGGCGCTGATCACGGCCACGTTGCGGCAGCCGCCGAGATCGAGCGCCGCGATGCGCGCCGCCGTCAGGCCGCCGATGGCGACGATCGGATGACGGCTGACGGCCGCAGCGGCACCGAGCTGGCCGGGGCCCACCACCGGATCGGGGTCGGCCTTGGAGGGGGTGCCGAACAGGGGGCCGAAGCCGATGTAGTCCACCGGCTCGTCGGCGGCGGCATGCACCTGGTGGAGGTTGTGGGTGGAGAGCCCCAGCAGTTTGCCGGGTCCGATGAGGCGGCGCACCGCCCGGGGCGGCAGGTCCTGCTGGCCCAGGTGGACGCCGTCGGCATCGGCCAGCAGGGCGATGTCGGGCCGGTCGTTGACGATGAAGCGGGTTTGACTGCCGGCGGTGATGCGCCGCATGGCCAGCGCCACAGAGAGGAATTGCCGGTCATCTTTTCCCTTGTAGCGCAGCTGGACTGCGGGCAGTTCCGCCTGCAGCGCCCATTCGGTGAGTTTTGCGTAGCCGTCGCGCGGTTCGGTGAGCACCAGGTAGAGCCCCCGGGGCAGCGGTTTTGCGCAAAAGCGCAAGAGGGTCAAGCGCTCGGCCTCGTAAACCTCGTAGCGCAGGCGCTTCATCTCGGCTGCGGTTTGCCCCTCCCAGAGCTTGAACAGCTCCTCCAGGCTGCGAAGGCCCTCCTGGGCGCGCTTGAAGTTGGCGCGCAGCGCGGCTTGCAGGTCCGGGCGCTGGTATTCCAATTCTCCCGGTGCATCAAAGCCCACGTCTTCCTTGGGCCGGCGGCTGCCCACACAGGACTCTGCCGGCGCTGCGGCTGCCAGCCGGTGGCGCAGCGCCTTGACCCGCGCCTGCAGGGGGCCGTCCTCCAAGCAGTAGCGCAGGATGTCCTCGGCCACGCGCAAGCCCTCGCCGACCCGGTTGAGGTTGGCATCGATGGCCCGTCGGGTGGCGGCCTCGGCGGCCATCACGAGAGCCTCCCGATGAGTTCCCGGGCCACCTTGCGGCCCGAAAGCAGCATCCCGCCGAAGACCGGCCCCATGCGGTAGCCGCCGCAAACCGCGTTGGCGGCCATGCCGCTGACATAGAGACCCGGGTAGACTTCCCGGGAATTGTCCACCGTATCGCGTTCGCCGCTTTCGGCCGCCATCGATTTTTCGCCCACCATGCCGCCGGTGGCGGTGTCTAGGGTCACCCCCATCTTGCGGACCAGAACGGAGGTCACATCGGCCGGGTGGCCGGTGGCATCCAGCACGAAATCGGCATGCACGGTCAAGGGGTCCACATGCCATTGCAGGGCCTCCACCGCACCCCAGTTGATCACCAGGCCGGCAACCCGCCGGTCTTTGACCACGACGTCCTCCATGCTGACGAGGTTGAAGATCTTGAGGTTGGCGCACATGGCCTTGTGGACCAGGCCGGATGCCAGGTAGACCGAGTCCACGGTGTAGTAGCCCGGACTGCTGGGCTGGGCCGCCAGGCCCATTTCGTCGAGGACCGCCTTGCCCTCTTCCTGGACCACGACTTCGTTGAACATCATGCCGCCGCCCCACACACCGCCGCCGATGGAGAGCCGGCGATCGAAGAGGGCGGTCTTTTTCCCCGCGGCGGCCAGGTAATAGCCGGCCACCAGACCCGAGGGCCCGCCGCCGACAATGGCAACATCCAGCTGCAGTGCCGCTTTGAATTTGTTGAGATAGGCGTCGATGATGGCCCGGCTGATGGTGACTTCGTCTAGCATGCAAACCTCCCTGCGTGTGGTGGGTCGGGTGTGACCCTGATCGTGGAGAAATCAATGGGCCTTATGGCCCGCAGGGAAGGGAAAGAAGGGCCTAAAAAAAACGAAGCCGTTTCCAACAGCAGGAAACGGCTTGGAGATCGATCGTCCGCTTGAGCTCCCTTCGCCGGTATTACCCGGATCAGGTTCAAAGGGTGTCATCTCAGGCCCTTCGGGCCACCCCTGCTGTGAATTCCAGAATAACGGCTGGGCTGAGCGCTTGTCAAGCCCAAAAATGGAGCGGAAGGTCGCCAAACAGTTCGCCAACCCGATCCTGGTCAGCCCGGAAGTAAGTGATGAAACCGGACCTCATGCGCGCCCCTCGGTGTAATTGCTTGCGCCCCGGGCATCCAGCC
>JASFIY010000482.1:0-3188 GCA_050122415.1 Desulfobacteraceae bacterium | reverse complement strand
GGGGGAGAGGGTTCCCTTGGGGATTCCCAGATTGTAGAGCTCTCCCAGGTTGTACTGGGCCTCCGGCACCCTCATGGTAAATCCGTACGGGTTGCCGTCAAAGGGGTTGGGATCGGCGCGGGGGATCACGTGCTCGGGCTTGTCGGCGAGCAGCGCTTCGATTACCGGCAGCCTTGGCGCCGGCTGGCGGTTTTTGAGGGCCGCCTCATCCCGGGAGATGCCGATCCGGTCATCGAGATGGCGCATCCACGTGCGCGCGGCGATCCGCTGCAGGCGCGCGATTTTCTCGTCGGCCAGATACTCGCCGCCGATGTTGCACTCGGCGACAAAGGCGAAATCGGACGCGATCTGCGCTTGGGTCTTGGCCAGCTCCTCCGCCAGGGCACTTTCGTCGCCGTCGCCGGCGAGGCGCCGGCGGTAGGTGTCGATTTCGGCGTCTCTCAGGAGCACCTCGAAGCGCATCCGGATTTCATGAATCCGGTTGTAGATCGTTTCCAGCTTGGTGGCCTTGTCCACCACATGCTCGGGGGTGGTGATCTTGCCGCAGTCGTGCAGCCAGGCGGCCACCTCGAACTCCCAGCGTTGATCGGGCGCGTCCATCTTGAAGTCGGCGAAGGGCGCCGCGTCGCTTTGGCACGCCGCTGCGGCCAGCATTTCAGCGACGACCGGAACCCGCGCGCAGTGGCCGCCGGTGTACGGGGACTTGGCGTCGATGGCGCCGGCGATCAGTTTGGTGAAATCGTCGAACAGCTTGCGCTGCTGCTCCAGCAGGCGCCGGATTTTGGCTTTCATCAGGAAAAAGGTCGTGATCAGGGAATGGATTTCCTTGATGGTGGAGTCGAAGGGCGCCGATTCGGAGAAGTCGGAGCGCTGGATCTTGACCGATTCGGCTTCCAAGCGCATCAGGGCGCCTGAAATTTTTCGCGATATCAGCAGGGAGAGCGGCAGCACCACCAGCAGGACCAAACCGGAGAAGAGAAATATCCGCTGCTGCATCCGCCGGATGTGCCCGGTGAAATCGGCCACCGGGGCGACAGAGGCCAAAATCTGGTCGAATTTCAATCCCGCGTTGAGGGGGGTGCAGCGCACCAGGTAATTCTCGCCGTCGATCCGCATCTCGCGGGTGCCCTCGAGACTGTCGGGGGCGCGCTGGCGGTATTCGCCGACCACGGCGCGGACCCGTGGGTCCCTGGATGCCTCACCGGTGAGAAAACGCAGTTGTGGGCCGTTTCCGGCGATGACGGGGTCCTCCGTTGGGTGCGCAATGATGCGGCCGGCGCGGTCAAAAAGAAAGAGCATGCCGTTGGCGGAGACTTTCTGCCGCCCCAGGGAGGCGGCGAACCGCTCCAGCGTGATGTCGGCCCCCATCACCCCGCCGCCGCGGAAGAGCTTTTCGGCGCAGGTGATGCCGGGAAGCCTGGATGAGCTGAAAATGTAGGGGGCGGTAAAGAAGGTCGTCTGCTCTTCCTGGGCCCTGATGAACCACGGCCTCACCCGGGGGTCGAAATCCGGGTCCAGATCGTCCCGTTCCCCGATCACCTGGCGGTTTTGATTCAGAAAGCGCCAGCGTTGGGTATGCGAATCGGCCCCGTCGGCCGCGATGGTGCGCAGGACATAAACCGTCCCCGGCGGGGCCAAGTACAGCCGGCGTAATTCCGGCTTGTCCCTCACGGCCACGATCTGGATGAAACTGCCGTCGTCGTAGCCGCAGTAGGTGGAAAAGAGAAAATCATACGCGGCCAGGGCTTTGAGCATCACCTCTGTGCCCGGATGTTGGGTGGCGTTTTCCGCCGGCGCGTCGGCCATTCCCGGCATGCGGGCGGCCGAGGCGACGATCATGGCGACGGATTCAAGCGCGTAGCGGTAGCGCTGCAGGGTTTTGGCGTTGATTTCCGAAAAAAGGCGGTCGGCCATCTGGATCGCCGCCGTTTTGCTTTCCCGATGGCTGATCCATAAAAAAAGGCCGCTCAAGGCCGTCACGATGATGGTCACCAGGGTGGTGATGCCGACGTAGAAAGGAAAACGCTTGGTCCTGAAGGTCATGGGGGCTCCTGGCATCGGTCACGGGCGATGGCCCGCAAAGGGATCGACGCTTAACTCGGGGATTGCAGCGGCTGTCCTTCCGGGTACTGGCCGACGCCGTTTTTGCCGCCCTCCTTGACGGCGAACAGTGCCTGGTCGGCCGCGGCGATCAGGCCGTTGGAATCCCCGGCGTGCAGTGGAAAGGTCGCCACCCCGTAGCTGGCCTGCAGCCGCACCTCGACGCCGCGGTTCAGGATATAGACGGTATCCTTGACCCGTGATCGGATCTGGTGCGCTTTCTGTAAAGCCTGGGTTTGGTCCAGCCCCGGCAGGACCACCACGAACTCGTCCCCGGCATAGGCCACCGCGTAGGCCGGCTCTTGCAAGCAGCTGGCGATGGTGCCGGCCACCTTTTGAATGGCGCGGCTGCCGTTCAGGTGGCCGTGGGTGTCGACCACCCGTTTGAAATGGTCCAGGTCCATGAATATCAGGGAGACCGGGGTGCCGGCGGCCTTGGCCCTTTGAATTTCTTCGGCCAACGCCTGGTAGAGATAGCGCTGGTTGTAAAGACCGGTCAAGCCGTCGCGCAAGGCCTGCTCCCGGAATCGTCGTTCGCTTTCCCGCAGGGCCTCTTCGGCCTTTTTGCGCTGGGAAATGTCCACCAGGGCGATGGCCACCCGTGCCAGGGTATCCTCGTGGCCCGAAACCACCAAAGATTTTCCCAAAACGATCTTGGGCTCCCCGGTTGTCGTGACCAGCGTCTCTTCCCGCTCGTCCGCGGTGCTTCCGGCGGCCGCCACCAGGATGATCTCGCGGGCCATCTTCAAAAAACCCTCGGAGTCGGTGGGAATAAAGGCGCCGCGGAATCTCGCGGGGTCGGTGACCGCCATCAGTTCCAGAAATGCCCGGTTGTAGTTCACGGTCTTGATCAACGACCAGCAGTGGTGGACCTGCTGGGGGTTTTTCTCCAGGTATTGCCGGAAATCGGAAATCCCGCAGGCGCGCAGTTTTTCGATGCGGCTCTTGAGGCGCGAGACGTCCCATTCGATCAGGGCCACCGGTGCGGATTGGAACAGCTGACGATAGCGTTTCTCGCTTTCCCTGAGGGCCTCCTGCACCTTTCGCAGGTCGGTGCAGTCCTCGACCATGGCCATGACGCCGCTGAC
>JASFIY010000481.1:0-3198 GCA_050122415.1 Desulfobacteraceae bacterium | reverse complement strand
GCAATGAGTTCTGTGAATGTCGACGCGCCACTGGTACTGGCCTCCATGCTGTTTTTGACGATCTGCCTTTTGGCGATTGGAATAATGGTCCACTTCAAGCAAATCCATGAACGGCGAAAATTGATAGGGAAAATAAAAGCCTCTCGGGAAGAATGGCGCGCAGCCGACGGGGATGCCCAATCCCTGGCGTTGTCCGACAGATCGGGCAGCGCCTTCGTCAACGTTCTCAGCGCCATCGGACTCAAAGTCAAGTCGGGCAAATCAGGCGACAGCCCCGACACCAAGCTCAAGTTTTTAAGGGCCGGCCTAAGGGGGGGGAACGTTCCGACCGTTTTCTGGGGAATCAAATTTCTGTTGGCTGTTATTTTGCCGCTCTCCTTTCTGTTCGCCGCTTTCATCCTGTTTCGGGGCCTTGCCTCCAGACACGTGCTGTTGGCGGCCGCCTTTCTTTCCCTGCTGGGCCTGATTTTACCGGATTTCTGGCTACGGCTGAAGACCTCCGCAAGGCGGGACAGAATCGTCAAGGGGTTTCCGGATGGTCTTGATCTGCTGGTGGTTTGCGTGGAAGCCGGGATGGGGCTAGATGGGGCGATCAATCGCGTGGGAGAGGAGCTGGCATTGGCCCACCCGGAGCTGAGCGACGAAATGAAGCTTCTGAACCTCGAGATGCGGGCAGGGAAAGCGCGGCCGGCGGCTCTTAGAAATCTGGCGGAAAGGGCCAATGTCGATGACGTCCACAGCCTGGTGACAATGCTGCTTCAGACCGACCGGTTCGGCACGAGCGTGGCCCAGGCCTTGCGGGTTTTCGCCGACAGCTTTCGGACTACACGCTACCAGAGGGCCGAAGAGATGGCGGCGAAGATCGGAACAAAACTCATTTTTCCCCTAGTCTTTTTTATTTTTCCGTCGTTTTTTGTCGTGGCATTAGGCCCTGCTTTTATTCAATTATATAAGGTTTTGATATTAAAAACACCATAGATAAAATATACCCGCTTAAATCGGGATAGCCTCATGATGGGTCGATCATTTCCCACAACGATTTAAAGGACTGCATGTGAAGCCAACGAATCATCGTGCGTCATGGGTTGCAGACGGCTTTTTGGCATTGGTGCTTGTCATCAGCATCAGCGGCTGCGCCACGTCGAAATCACCCTGGCAGACGGGCGGTTACGGTGAGGTCTCCCACCCCAAGAAGCCTTTCTTTGCGCGCCATGATGCCGGCCCGCCGCTGGACGACCCCGGCGGGCAAAAGGCCCTGCCGGAAATGACCCCGGAAGAAATCGAGGCCCTGGGAGACCGCTACTTTGCGGGCCAGGACTACTACATGGCCTTTATGCAGTACGAGAAGGCGTTGGCACGTCAGCCGGACAACCTCCGGATTCAGTACAAGCAGGGGCTGCTTTTCCTCTACACCGGCAAGCACGAGGATGCGGTCGGCGCCTTCCGCAAAGTGCTCGAGCGCGAGCCGCAAAACCCTCTCGCCCTCGAAGGGCTGGGGACCGCCTTTTTTGAGTTGCGCCAGTACGACGCGGCGCAGGCACAGTTCCGAAAGGCCCTGGAAAGCGAGCCCAGACTGTGGCGTTCGCGAAATTTCCTGGGCAACATCCACGATTTCCAGAAGCAGTATGACCAGGCCGCACGGGAATATGCCGAGGCCATTTTGCTGAAACCCGATGACGGACTGCTTTACAACAACCTCGGGGTGTCGCTCTCCCTGGCCGGGCGCTACGAGGAGGCGATCGCCGCCTTCAAGACCGCGTTGGGAACCAAGGGGCCCAAAGAGAAGATCTACAACAACCTGGGGCTGGTCCTGGCCCGAATGGGCCGCCACGAGGAGGCCCTGGAGGTTTTCAAGAAGGGGGCGGATACCGCCCGGGCCTACAACAACCTGGGTTGCGTCTACATGGCCCAGGGGGATTACCAGAAGGCCGCCCAGGCGTTCAACGAGGCCATCGCGGCCAGCCCCAAATTCTATGACAAGGCCTACGAGAACCTTAAGAAAGTCGAGGTGGGGCGGTTTCGTTGATCGGCCGCACCGCTTTGCCTGATCGTCGATTGCGGTTCGGACCGCCAAAGGGAGATGCTTCATGTCAGAGGTCGCACTCGCCGCTGCCGGACGGCGGCAAATATGGGCCAAAAGCCTTCGCTTGGCCGCAAGGGGCCTGAGGCGGGCTATGATACTGGCGGCAGTCACCCTGTCGGTTCTGATCCTCGTCTGGAGCCTGGGGCGGGTGATGGAGGCCCTCCACGGCAACCCTGTCTTCGACATGACCCTGACCTACTGGTTCGGGCTGGTGGTTGGCATCCTGCTGGTCCTCTGGGCGCTGGGTTCGGTGGCCAGTGCCCTGGCGAATTCGGCGAATGTGCGTCGGCGCGGGCTGGCCGGCCTGGCATGGGGTTTCTTTCTGATCCTCGTTGTGGCCCTGTTTCTGAACCTCGAAGGGTTTCGGGTCGCCGCGGCGGGCCTTTTCGCCGTCCTGGCAGGCGCGCCCGACCTCTGCGGCCAGGCCATCTTTCTCCTGGTCAAATTTCACCCCTTCAATCCCATGCTGGCCCTCAACCTATCGGCCGCGAGCCTCACCGGCGCCGGGTGGGATATCCAATCGCTGGCCCCCTACCTGTGGCACTGGAATGCGCTTTTCGCCTTTTATTTGTGGAGCTTCGCCTGCGGGATCGCGCTCCTGATCCGCAGGGACCATCAGTTTGCAAAGAGCCTGCACCTGTGTCTCGCCGCCTTCGGGCTGCTGGCTCTGATTTTTCTCAAATCGACGTCCACGCCCATCGCCGGGCAGTTGATTTTGTTCCAGGCCACCGCCCCGCTCCTTCTGATATTTCAGGTGCTGCTGGCCTACGCGACCCTAAGGGCGGCGGCGGCCGACGGCCAGAAGCAGGCACCACAGACTCAAGTGACCGCGTTTTCGCCACCCGCGCGTGAAAAGACCGTGAAAATCAGGCCGATCGGCCTGCCCCCGGCGGCGATCACCCTGGCCCTGTTCGTCTTCCTGGTCCTGCCGGTCATGGCCGATCTGCAGAGCCGGTTCAACCTGTCCGCATCCACGGTCCGGATCTTGGATGAACTCTCCCTGCGTCAGCCGGCGGCCGGCGAATTCGTCACGGTCGCGCCCATCAGCATCCGCAGCGGCCCCGCGGCCGGAGACGATATCCTGGGCGTCCTGCCCGAAGGGGCCCGCATCCCGG
>JASFIY010000480.1:0-3198 GCA_050122415.1 Desulfobacteraceae bacterium | reverse complement strand
CCGCCGTGGAAAAAAAATATAGCCGATGAAAAACAGCCGCGAGAAAAAAATCATCGTTGTCCTGGGAATGCACCGCAGCGGAACGAGTGCCGTAACCCGCGGGTTGCAGGTGCTGGGCGTCGATCTCGGAGATCGCCTCATGCCGCCCGCCGAGGGCAACAACGAAAAAGGCTTCTGGGAAGATCTGGACATAAACGCCCTGAACATCGAGCTGCTCCAAGCGCTTGGGCATGATTGGCACACCTTGACGCCGGTTTTGCCCGAGGAGCTGGCGGCGCCGGCCACCATGGATTTCAAACTGCGGGCAGTGGAAATTTTGCGCCGCAGGCTCCATGTTGCTGATTGTTTCGGGATTAAAGATCCCCGCATGCCGCGCATCCTGCCGTTCTGGCAAAGTGTGTTCGCGCATCTCAAGGTGCCGGTGAGATATGTCATCGCCTGCCGCAACCCCATGAGCGTGGCGCGCTCCCTGGCCAAACGTGACCGTTTCGACCTCGAAAAAGGCTATTTCCTTTGGCTGGAGCATACGATCTGCAGCCTGACCCGGACGGCCGACCAGAACCGGATTGTCGTCGATTACGATCGCTTGATGGAGGACCCCGCGCTGCAGCTGGAGAGAATGGCGCAATGCCTGGGGGTGACATTTGACCCCGATGGTCCGGAATTTGACGCGTTCAGCCGGCTTTTCCTTGAAGAATCCCTGCGGCATTCCCGGTTTCATCCCGAAGATGTGGATCTGGAAAAATCCGCCCCCCCCAGTGCGGCCGCCCTTTACAAAGTGCTGGACGGGCTCGCTGGGGACACCGTCCGGTTTGAGGACCCCGAGGTGGTCTCACTTGTGGATCGGATCAGCGCCCTGTTGGACGAAAACTATACTGCCCTAGGGTACATGCGCGCATGTGAGGAAAGGATCCTGTCGGGTCTGCACCAGGTGGCGGTACGGGACGCCCAGATAGGCGAATTGACGGCCGCGGTCTCCGAGCGCGACGGCCGGATAGCCGATTTTCAGCGGCTGGTGTCCCAGCGCGATAACCAGGTAGCGGAGTTGACGGGGGCGGTCTCCGAGCGTGACGGCCGGATAGCCGAATTTCAGCAGCTGGTGTCCCAGCGCGATAACCAGGTAGCGGAGTTGACGGGGGCGGTCTCCGAGCGCGACGGCCGGATAGCCGATTTTCAGCGGCTGGTGTCCCAGCATGAGGCCCAGGTTGCGGAGTTGACGGCTGCGGTCTCCGAGCGCGACGGTCGGATAGCGGATTTTCAGCGGCTGGTGTCCGAAAGCGAGGCCCAGCTTGCGGAGTTGACGGGGGCGGTCTCCCAGCGCGACGGACAGATCGGCAATCTGAAGCAGGCGCTGGAAGTCGCCCATGTGGAGTTAAACAGGATTTACGCCAGCAATTCATGGAAGCTGACAACCCCGCTGCGTTTTTTCCGTCGCAGCCTGATTACCCGGCCGTATTGGTTTTTCCGAAAAATGTCTTCGGATTTCAGCCGCTGGTGCTGGCAACGTCTGCCGGTGCCGGTCCGGGCCAAGCAAAAATTCAAAAACGCCTTGTTTGGGCGTTTGCCGTTCCTTTTCGGGTGGAGCCGGGCCTATCGGAACTGGAAGAATTTCAATGCGCCCCTTGCAGCTTCCCCCCCCGATGTCAAAGGGGAAGCGGCAGGGCATCCGGTCGAAAACACCCTGCCCCATGAGCCCTTGGACGAATTCGTGCCCCGGCTGGATGCGGCGCCGCTGGAGCACAAGCCCGCCAAGCTGATTTGTTTCTACCTGCCCCAGTTTCACCCCATCCCTGAGAACGATGCCTGGTGGGGCGAGGGCTTTACGGAATGGACGAACGTCAGACCGGCCAGACCCCAGTTCGCCGGCCACTATCAGCCGCGCGTGCCCGGTGAACTGGGGTACTACGACCTGCGCGACCCACAGGTTCAGCGGCGCCAGGTCGTGTTGGCGAAGATTTACGGGATAGAGGGCTTCTGCTTTTTCCTGTACTGGTTTGGCGGCAAGCGGCTGCTTGAAGCACCCGTTGAAAACTACCTCAGCGACAAAAGTCTGGATCTGCCGTTTTGCCTCTGCTGGGCCAACGAAAACTGGAGCCGCCGCTGGGACGGGCTGGACAATGAGATTCTGATAGCCCAGGAACATTCACCCGAGGACGACCTGGCCTTTATCCGGAATGTCGCCCGCTACATGCAGGATTCCCGCTACATCCGCATCGACGGCAAACCGCTGTTTCTGGTCTATCGCCCCAGCTTGCTGCCCTCGGCACGAGAGACGGCAGCCCGCTGGCGGGATTGGTGCAGGCAATTCGGAATCGGCGAGATCTTCCTGGCATACACCCAGTCATTTGAGGCGGTCGATCCCGGGAAGTACGGTTTCGATGCCGCCGTGGAGTTTCCGCCCAACAATTCCGCCCCGCCCGACATCACCGAAAGCGTCACGCCCCTTGCGGCGGATTTTGGGTGCACGGTTTATGACTGGAAAGTGTTGGTCGAGCGCAGCGCGCATTACAAGCGGTCAGGCTACAATCTTTTTCGGGGGGTTTGCCCGTCCTGGGACAACACACCCCGGCGCAAAAGCAACGCCACGATTTTCCTGAACAACAGTCCGATGCTTTATCAACGCTGGCTGGCAAACGCCATTCGGGACACCCAAAAGTACCGCTCCAACCTTGATGAGCGCCTCATTTTCGTCAATGCCTGGAACGAGTGGGCGGAAGGGGCCTACCTGGAACCGGATGAACGCTGCGGATATGCTTACCTGGAAGCAACCCGAATGGCTTTGATCAAGAATTCGGCAGATCACAAAACAGCCAAAACCACCGGTCAGGATAAACTGGCGGTCGTGATTCACGCTTTTTATGTGGATGTTTTCGAAGAAATTTTGGCCTATCTGAAGAATCTCGATTTCCCCGTCAAGCTTTTTGTCACAACACCTTTGGGTCAGGCTGGCATTATAAAACCCTTGATCGAAAAATGTGGTTTCGAATATCAGCTGATGGAGGTGGCCAATCATGGCCGTGATGTGCTGCCCTTTTTAAAAATCATACCGGATGTTGTCGGTGAGGGCTTTGAAGTCTTTCTCAAGCTTCACACCAAAAAGTCCAAGCATCGTCAAGATGGTGCGGTGTGGTTGAAGGATATATTGGGAAAACTGGTTTCACCTGGAAATGCAAAAGAAATAATTCAAACTTTTAACGA
>JASFIY010000479.1:0-3200 GCA_050122415.1 Desulfobacteraceae bacterium | reverse complement strand
ATCGTCTGCCGACAGCTGGCCGGCGACGGCTCGGACCGCGCCTGGTACCGCCTGAGCTGGGGGGGGCGTTCGCTCGTTCTGGCCGATCACGGCATTCGCCTCGGCCTGGAGACCTGCGAGGCCGATGCCTTTATCGCCATCGGCCGCCATCTCCAGGGGAAAGGGGTGCCGGTTCCGGCCATCGGGGTTCAGGACCCCTTTAGCGGGCTGGTCTTCATGGAAGACCTGGGGGATGAAAATCTTCAGCAAATCGCCCGGCGCTGCACCTCGGCCGAGGAGCTCTCGGCGCTCTACCGGCAGGTGATCGACGCGGCCCTGCCGCTCTGGACCCGGGGGGCGTCGGGCTTCGACCCGGCCTGGGCCTACCAGGGCCCGCGATTCGACCGCCGGCTGATCCTGGAGCGCGAGTGCCGCTACTTCCTGACGGCCTTCGTCCAGGGCTACCTGGGACTCGAGGCCTCGCCGGCCGATTACCAGGCGGAGTTCGGCGCCCTGGCCGACGGCCTGCTGGCCCATGGCTGCGAAGGCCTGATTCACCGCGACCTGCAGTCGCGCAACATCATGTGGCACCGCGATGGCCCCTGGTTGATCGATTTTCAGGGGGCGCGCCCGGGTCCGGTGCAGTACGATCTGGCGGCGCTTCTGATCGACCCCTACGTCGAACTGCCCCCGCCGGTCCAGGAGAATCTTCTGGCCCATGCCCGCCAGCGGCTGGGAGGCGATCCCCAACGCTTTCAGCTTGGCTACGCCTACTGCGCCCTCAGCCGCAACCTGCAGATGCTGGGGGCCTTCGGCCACCTCAGCCGGGTGAAGGGCAAACCCTTTTTCGAGGCCTATATCCCGGCCGCCGTGCGCGCCCTGCAGCGGCATTTCGACGCCCCGCCAGCGGGCGACTTCAACCGTCTCAAAGACCTGGCCCGCCGCCTGGCGGGGCAGGTCGACACACCAAGGAGGTAGACGATGGCACCCACAGCGGTGATGATCAACGGCCTGCCGGGCAACATGGCGGCCTGCGTGGTACGCCACGCCCTGGCCGATGCGCGCTTCAAAGTGGTCCCCTTTTCCCTGACCGGTCCCGAAATCGACGCGGCCGAGACCAGCGTCGATGGATTCAAGGTCGCCCTGATTCACCCGGATCGCCGCCAGACCGAGATCCAACCGGTCATCGAGGCCTTCGCCCCCTTTGTCAGCGTGGATTTCACCCACCCCTCGGCCGTCACCGGCAACGCCGAATTCTACTGCCGCTTGGGGCTGCCCTTCGTCATGGGGACCACCGGCGGCGACCGCGAGCGCCTCCAGGCCATAGTCTCCGAGGCCGGCCTGGCGGCGGTCATCGCCCCCAACATGGGCAAGCAGATCGTGGGCTTTCAGGCCATGATGGCCTGGGCCGCCGAGACCTTTGCGGGACTCTTCAGCGGCTACCGGCTGAGCGTGCGGGAAAGCCACCAGCAGGGCAAGGCCGACACCAGCGGCACGGCCCGCGCCATGCTGGGCTACTTCCGGGAGCTGGGGGCGCCGCTTGCCGACGAGGCGATCCGGATGGAGCGCGACCCCGCGGTTCAGCGCCAGCAGTGGGGGGTTCCCGAGGCCCACCTGGGAGGCCACGGCTGGCACACCTACACCCTGGATTCCGCCGACGGCACGGTGCGCTTCGAGTTCACCCACAACGTCAACGGCCGCGACATCTACGCCCTGGGCACCCTGGATGCCGTCGCCTTCCTGGCGGCGAAAATCAGGGAGGGGCGGCCGGCGCGGGTCTACTCCATGATCGATGTGCTCAAGGGGAGCTGACCCCCGGCCGCCCCAGCGGAGACTTGCGATGAAAGTCTGGCTTTGGATTTTTGCCTTCCTGCTGCTGGCCGCGGCGGGGGCCCCCGCCGAGGAGCGCTTCCCCGATCAGGGCTGGCAGGACCGTCCCAACCCCCTGGCCGACCCCGAGGCCCGGATCGGCGGTGAAATCTCGGTCTATCTCGGCCAGTATCCGCGCAGTCTGAACTACTATCTTGACGGCAGCACCCAGTCGGCCCAGGTTTTCGGCGCGCTCTACGAGTCGCTGCTGGACATGGACCCGATCAGCGCCGAGTACCGGCCGGGGCTGGCCGAGAGCTGGACGATCTCCGCGGACAAGCGCACCTTCACCTTCCGGATCGACCCGGCCGCCCGCTGGAGTGACGGCCGGCCGGTGACGGCCCAGGACGTGCGCTTCACCTTCGACACGATCATGGACCCCAAGCACCTCACCGGCGCCCACAAGGTGGCCATGGAACGCTTCGAGCAGCCGGTGGTGTTGGACGCGCGCACCATCCGCTTCCGGGCCCGCAGCGTCCACTGGCAGAATCTCGGCGCCGCCGGCGGGATGTCGATCCTGCCGCGGCACGCCCTCCAGGGGCGCGACTTCAACAAGGTCAACTTCGAGTTTCCGGTGGTCTCGGGCCCCTACCGCCTGGGCACGCTCACCGAGGGGATCGCCATCACCCTGGAGCGCCGCCCGGACTGGTGGCTGCGCGGGGCCCAGCGCACCCGGGGGGTCGGCAACTTTCAGACCATCCGCTTCCGCTTCTACGCCGAGAACGAGAACGCCTTCGAGGCCTTCAAAAAGGGCCTGATCGACCTCTACCCGGTCTACACCGCCCGCCAGTGGGTCAACGAAACCAGCGGGCCGCGCTTCTTCAACAACTGGATCGTCCGGCAGCAGGTCTTCAACCACAAACCGGTGGGCTTCCAGGGCTTTGCCATGAACATGCGCCGGCCGCCCTTCGACGATTTGCGGGTGCGCCGGGCCATGACGCTATTGCTGGACCGCGAAAAGCTCAACCAGACGATGATGTACAGCCAGTACTTCCTGCACCGCTCCTACTACGAGGACCTCTACTCGCTGAAGACCCCCTGTCCCAACCCGCTGACCCCCTTCGACCAGCACAAGGCCCGCGAACTGCTCGACCAGGCGGGCTGGACGGTGGACCCCGCCACCGGCTGGCGGGTTAAGGACGGCCGGCGCTTCGTCTTCAAGTTTCTCACCCGCAGCGCCGGCACCGACAAGTTCCTGGCGGTCTACGCCGAAGACCTCAAGGACGCGGGCATCGAGCTGATCATCGACCAGAAGGATTGGGCCGCCTGGATGAAGGACATGGACCAGTTCAACTTCGACATGACCTGGGCGGCCTGGGGGGCGGGGATTTTCAAGGACCCCGAGGGGATGT
>JASFIY010000478.1:0-3203 GCA_050122415.1 Desulfobacteraceae bacterium | reverse complement strand
GGTTTTCGCGGCGCTGGTGGTGTGCAGGGTCCCGAAAACCAGATGCCCGGTGGAGGCCGCCTCGATGGCCAGCGAGATGGTCTCCAGATCCCGCATCTCGCCCACCAAAATGATATCGGGGTCCTCACGCAGGGCCCCGCGCAGGGCGGCACTGAAGGATTGGGTGTGCAGGCCCACCTCACGGTGATTGACGATGCAGCTCTGGCTTTTGTGCACGAACTCGATGGGGTCCTCAACCGTGATGATATGGTCCTTGCGGGTGCGGTTGGCCTCATCGACGATCGCCGCCAGAGTGGTGGATTTACCGCTGCCGGTTGGCCCGGTGACCACCACCAGGCCGCGGGGCAAGGAGGCCAGGCGCGGAATCACCGGCGGCAGGCCGAGCTGCTGGGCCGTCAGAATGGTATTGGGGATCTCGCGGAAGACGGCGCCGATCCCGTTTTTCTGCATGAAAAAATTGGCGCGGTAACGGGCGAGACCGGGAATTTCATACCCGAAATCGATGTCGCCCTTTTCCTCAAAGCTCTTGACCTTGTCTTCGGGGGCAATCTCGTAGAGCATGCTTCTTAAATCGTCATCGGTCAGCATTTTATACTTGACCCGCTCGACATCGCCACGAATCCGCAAGGCCGGCTGCTGCCCGGATACCAGGTGAAGGTCGGATGCCCCCTGGTCGTGCATCAACTTAAAAAACGCATCAATTTTCGCCATGAAACGCTCCCGCTGGCTGGGATGTAAAAAGGGTTAAAGCCTCTGCCGGGCTCGAAACGAGCGCAACCTAAATCCGTTTGGTGCAAGGCCCCCCCGATTGCAGCGCCTGCCCCCGGGATCTGAGGCGGGCCGCTGAAAGTCGCCGCAGCTCGCAGCGCCACGGCAACATCCGCAGGCGGCCTCAAAAACAAGGGCCGACATCGTAACCGGTGGGGCGCGGGGCGCCGCCCCGGGCCGATGCCGGCCCCAGCCCCGAAAACCGACGCCCGCGAGCGGTGCGCAGGATCGCCGCAGCGCCGAGGGGTCCGGCTCGCGGGCGGAAACGGCCTGCAGGGGGGAAAGGGTACTTAAGACATCGACAGCGGGGTTAACTAGCTTGAGGGGAAAAAAGACCTGCCGCAGAAGGATTGCAAGGCTTGCACGGGGGCCGCGGCGGGAGGCGGCTGAGGGCCGCCACGCCCGCTACCGGGAACGGTTGAGAAACTTGAGTTTGGAATCATCCTGGTCCAATGCGCCTTCTTTGGCCTGTCCCATCTCGAGCAGCTTGGTGTGGGCCTCCAGCACCGATCGGATCTGCACCGCGATCTGCATGCGCTGGCGCTTCAACTCGGCGATATCCTCGTGCAATTGGGCCAGGCGATTGTGGGCGCCGTTGAGCAACTTTTGGGCGTGCACCTGGGCCTCGGCGGTGATCAACTCGGCCGCCTTGCGGGCGTTGGCCTTCATCTGCTCAAGGACTTTCTGGGAGTTGAGCATGGCCCGTTTGAAGTTTTCCTCGCGCTCGCGGAGGCCTTGAATATCGTCTTTGAGACGACGGTTTTCATCCTGAAGGCGCTTGTTTTCTTGACCGATGGTCTCAAAGGCGTCCGCCATCTTCTCGAGGAAGTTGTCGACCTCACGCACATCGAAGCCGCGAAAGCGCATGCGAAATTGCTGCTGGGCGATTTCAAGGGGGGTGATTTTCATGGCTGTTGCTAACCTTTTGGGATAAAGGACCGCCGCCGGGTCATGAAAAGAGGGCCGCCATTCGAAAGAGGCTTTCAACGAGAAACTTGCGCAGAAAAATAACCGCCAGAAAAACGATGATCGGCGAGAGGTCAAGTCCGCCAAAACTTACCGGCAACCGTCTGCGGATCTGGTAGAGCACGGGTTCGGTGACACTGTTGATAAAACGAACGATGGGGTTGTAGGGATCGGGGTTGACCCAGGACAAAACGGCGCGGGCAATAACGATCCACATGAAAAAAAGAAGGACGTAATCGATGACCGTCGCCACTGCGATCAAGAGATTGCCGATGATAAACATACCCGTCGAATCCTTGCAGCAGGGGGTTCATGTCCCCCGGCTGCTGCGTGTGGGGCGGTTAATGAATTTCCCGACAATTAAGTATAGATGACAAATAAGTCAAGGGGTTTCGTGAAAAATCGGCGCCCTCGAAGGGGTCGGCGGCAGATACCGAACGGTATTCCCTTTCTTTACAGTCCGCCCAAAACGCCTTACAGTAAAAGGCGTTGTTAACTCATACCGATCCCGCTGATCGTTGTCCGGGTTTTTGACACCGGAAAGAACCGGAAACCGGCCAACGGCGGCCGGTTGAATCTGCCATGGCAGAATCGGCGGCTGACATCCAAAGGAGCACCAGCATGCAATTCAAATCCAGTCCGACGCTCATCGGCCTTGCGATCGTTCTTTTTCTGGGCGTCATCATTTCCGAGGCTTTCGGCGCCGGCAGCATCAAGTGGCATTCCTACCCGGAAGGGATCGCACTTGGCAAACAGAAGAACAAGAAGGTGTTCGTGAATTTTTTCGCCGACTGGTGCACCTACTGCAAACAGATGGACAACGAAACTTTCACCGATTCGGCTGTTGGCGCCTATCTGAACAAGAATTTCATACCCGTCAGGGTGGACGCCGACCGCGAGGCCCAAGTTGCCGCCAAGTATCATGTTCGGGGCCTGCCGGTGACCACCTTCATCGGCGAAGACGGGGTGCTGATCGGCAGCCAGTCCGGCTTCATCGGCCCGGATCAAATGGTGCCGCTGCTGCGCTACATCCAATCCGACAGCTACAAGAAGATGTCGTTTGAAAAATTCCTGAAGGACCCGGGCAACTGAGGGCCGCCCCGCGGTTTGCTGACGCCGGCCGGAAACAGCAACAGGCCCGCTGCGCTCTGCCCGGGTGCGATCGGCAGCCGGCTGTCAGCGCGACGGTCGCCGGGCGCTGTGTCGCAGCAACAGCCGGATGCCCATGGAAATGAAAGTCGCTGCGCTCAGAACCAGCAGAAGCCCCGGCACCCAGGCGTATGCCGCGTAGGCCGGATCCTCTCGGGTGACCGAAAGGCCGACCGCCGCGAAGATCGCCGCCGCCGCCAAAAATCCCATGGAGGTCAGGCAGGCATGTTCACTGTCGTACCAAGGAACGATGATTTTTCTAAAAACGGGATTCTGATCGAGTTTCATGTTTCCAAGGTAGTGAAGCGCGCATGAAAAAT
>JASFIY010000477.1:0-3213 GCA_050122415.1 Desulfobacteraceae bacterium | reverse complement strand
GTGAAAATTTAGGAATCGGGCCCGGAGGGGACCCCATTCGGAAAAGGGCCGCGCCCTCAGGCCAGCGCGGCCAGCTCGGCAACACGCTCACGAAAATTGGCGGTCTGGGCCACCTCCCCGCCGAGCACCATCAGCGCCCCCCGGATCACCCCTTTTCGGGTGAGCCCCTCGGCCTTGTGCAGGGCGTTTGAGAGGGCCGCGGCCCGCTGCGCGCCGGTGAGTTCTCCCACCGCGACGGTCACCGGCAGCTCCGGGATGTCGGTGCTGGGGTCCAGCTTTGCGGCCGGCACGCGGAGCACGTCGGCGTCGGGGGTAAAACAGGCATTGGCCACCGCGGTGGCGGCAGCGTCGGCGAGCCCGGCGCTGCAGGCCACGGCGGTGACCGCCGAGGCGATCCCGCAGGTGAAGCTGCGCCCCCCCAGCCCGCTGGTGGTCACCCCCCAGCTGCTGTGGCGGCCGTCCAGCGCCAGCACGTGGGAGATTTCGGGGTGCGCGATTTCCGGCCGCAGCCCCACCCGCGCGGTTTCCCCCGGCGCCAGGCGGATGGCGATGTCGCCGCCGTTGTCCACGATCACCCGGCTCAGCCCCCGGCCGAAGAGCCGGTCGGCGACGGCGTCGGCCAGGGTGCCGGCCACGGCCGCCAGCGGGGTCAGGTCGGCATCGCCCACGGCGCGCACGCTGGCGATCATCTCCCGGGCCAGCGGCTCCGAGGGCAGGCGGAGGATGCTGCCGCCCGGCCGCTTGAGAACCGCCAGCTGCTCGGCCACCCGCGCCAGGCATTCGAAGGCGTAGCCGGCCGCATCGGCCGCCAGGTCCAGTCGCGGCACCACGCCCTCCCAGGCCTGGATTACCAGCCGCATGGGACCGTTTTCGGCCAGCAGCGCCCGGCCGCCGGGCAGCGGCACGATCCGTCGGTCGCTCATCCGGTGCCCCCTTCGCCCTCTTCGCCGGCCGGGTCGACGGCCTTGAAGGGTTTCATCGCCGCCACGTGGCCTCCCATGGCCTCGTAGTCCGACACCAGCATGGTGTACTCCAGCGGACAGATGGTGGCCGGGGTGGGCGTCCAGTAGAAGGATCCCGGCAGGACGCGCTCGACGTCCACCAGGAATGAGATGCCGCCGCCGGGCCAGATGAAGCCGCCGGCGCCGCCGACGGTCAGGCGGGCCTTGCCGGCGTGCACCGCCTGGGTCAGCTTGATGGGAAAGCGCGTCACCCCGGCCCGCGCGCTGCCGCCGCTGCCGGCGGTGTAGACGGCCGAGACGCGCGAGGGTTCGCAGGAGCCGGCAATCGCCGCCAGGGCGAAACGGGCCTTGTCGCTCAGGGGAATTTCGTGCAGCGCGCCGTCGGCATCCACTTCGAAAAGGGCGCCGTGCTGGCCGGTGGTCTCGGTGACCAGGACGGTCATTCCCGGCCAGCCGACGGCCATGTCGATGTGGTCGATGACCGCCGGCGGATCGGTGATTGATGTGCCGCCCCAGCCCGCGCCATGGTCGCCGAAGTAGCGCCCCGGGGTGCTCTGCTTGAACTTCAGCGTCACACCGGTGGGCTTGGCGCCGGCGAAACGGCCGGCCACGTGGCGGCTCAAGAGGCCCGTGATATGGGCATCCAGCACCACCACCTCATCGGCGGCGTCCTTCAGCAGCGGCGCGAAGATTCCCAGGGTGGCGCTGCCGCAGCCGACCCGCATTTTGGCCACTTGGCGGCCGTCGACCACCGGCGGCTTGCCCACCTGCAGCAGCAGGCGGCTGCCGTTTTCAATCCGCAGCTTGACCGGCTTGCGGTTGGCGATCTCCGTGATGGTGCGCGCGACGGCGAAGCCGTTGGGGCCGGTCAGGCGGTTGACGCCGCCGATGTGCAGCATCTTGGAGCCGTACTGCTCGGTCTCCACCATCCCGACCGCACGCTTGCCGGCGTAAACCGCCGCACCCTCCCGGCCGATGGGGATGTCGGTGTCGACCTTGACGATCACCGAAGAGTAGCTCAGGGGCACCTCGGTCACCACCGTAACCACGTCCACGGCGCCGCGCCGCTCCCGGACGATGTGCGGCGCGGGCCTGCAGCAGGGGTAGGTGGTACCCGCACCGATGGCGGTCACCACCGGCCGACGGATCTCCGGCCGGTGTTCCGGGCCGACGATCGCGCGCACCGCCTCAAAGGGTTGCAGCGGGGTGGTGCGCACCAGCCGGCCGTCCCGGTTGCGGTAGCGGTGGCAGGCGCCGAGGCCGCCGGGCGGCACCCAGCATCGAATCGGGCAGTGGTCGCACTCGAGCGCCGCCTCGGGCCGCTCGGCCGCCGCCGTGACGGCGCCCTGCTCGCAGACCCGCACGCACACCCCGCAGTGGGTGCAGCGCAGGGGGTCGATGCGGGCCTTTCTCCCGACGATGCGCACGGCTTCCACCGGGCAGTCGCGCACGCAGAAGGCGCAGCCGACACACTTTTCCGCGTCCACCAGCATCACGGCCGTCTCCTCCCGGCAATGGGGCCCGGGGCCCCTTTGCTCCGGCTTGCTCTCTTGCGGCCCCAGCCGCCGGCGCCTCCGCCGGGCGGCATCGCCTACGCCACCTGCGGGGTGCGCTTGGGCGGGGGGGTGTTGCGGCTCTTGGCCACCACCACCTGACCGTCCACCAGCACCATGGCGACCCCGGGCACGTCGCCGGCTTCGATGGCGGCCAGGGCGTCGGCCCCCACCGAGCCCATGGGCGCATCCATGATCACCAGGTCGGCCTCGCGGCCGGCCGCGATCACGCCGCGGTTCAGCTTGTAGACCCGGGCGGTGTTGCCGGTGGCCATGCAGAGGGCCTGGGCGGCGCTGACCGGCGTCAGGCTGGCCAGGTGGTTGACCACCCGCAGGATGCCCAGTGGGACCACCCCGGTCCCCGACGGGGCGTCGTTGCCGATGATCACCCGCCCCAGGGCGCCGGCTTCGGCGCACTGCCGGCCGGCCTCCACCGCCACCTTGGGGTTGCCGCAGTGCACGATTTCAAGCGCCAGGTCGGTTTCCCGGATCAGCTTTTCAACCTCCGCCGGGGCCACCGCCGTGGGGCCGCCGTTGAGGTGCGAGACCACATCCGGGCCGGTGGCGATCACCATCGCGGCGGTGATCGTGCTGCTGCCGGGAATCGAGGTCCCGCCGGTGTGCATCATCACCGTCATGCCGTTTTTCTTGGCCCAGCGCACCATGGGGGCGGCCTCTTCGGGGTCCTTGACGCTGCC